>CALLZA010000763.1 GCA_937858165.1 uncultured Ardenticatenia bacterium | reverse complement strand
CTTCGTTAGCTGGTGTCGTGCGTAGGTGAGCGGTGTTGCTTGTGTGTCTGACATAGTCGCCGTGTTTTGTTGTTCAATGTCGTCTTGTCTGCTTGAGATTATATTGTCATTGCTCAAAAATCCATTTATGGTTATTTTGTGTTTTTTTTTTTAATGATACGGCGACCACCGAGATCTACACTAGATCGCTCGTCGGCAGCGTCAGATGTGTATAAGAGACAGGCCACACCTGGCGTTGGAACGGAAAGGGCGACCAGCCGCGGGCGGCGAACCAGGCGTCGGCGGCCGGCTGTTCAGCGGTCAGTTGGATCATGACGGCGATTGTATGTCGAACTGTGCTTGCTGAGGAGAGAGCAGAGCGTTCCCCTTGCGCTGAGGCACGAATCGGCTATGATCCCCTTACTCGCCGTTGGGCGGTTCTTCGTCAGGGGCAGAAGGTTAAGGGGAGCAAGTCTCGGCAATGTGAATTGCCGTTGGTAACTATTCTGTTGCCTGTGTATAGGAGAACCTGATGAACCTGCATCTCAGACGCGCACTGCTGCTCATCCCCCTCTTGTCCCTTTTGTTTCTGACCCTGGGCGCGGCCGATCTCTCGGCCCAGACGCTCGACTACAACTACCTGTTCGTCACCACCCGCGCCGCCGGCACAACCGAGGACGGCCTGGCCTATGAGCCGGGCGATATCCTCGGCGCGCAGGGTATCGGCGGCGCGTGGTTCATGGTCTTCGACGCTGCCGCAAACGGTCTGGTCAACGGCCAGGACGTCAACGCCTTTGATCTGACCGTGCCGGAAGTGAACGGCAACACTGCCGCCGTTCCTGGCCCCATCTACATGTCCTTCAGCCAGCCACGCGTGCGCGTGCCCGGTGTCGCCGGCTGGGTCATGTCCAACGACGCGGTCGTGTTCGAAGAGGCCCAGAACGGCAACGCGCCGGAAGACAACTACGCCCTGTTCTTTGACGGCTCCGACGTCGGCCTCTCGACGCGCAACGAGCAGATCGACAGCCTGTCGGTCTGGCAGCCGGGGCCGGTTGCCCCAGGCGCCGTGGCCGTGCCGGGCGACTGCACCGCCGGGCTGGTCTTCATCAGCACGTCGGCCAACTACCGCGTGCCGGCGGCCGAGGGCGGCTCGTTGACCGGTCGCGGTGGCGACATCCTGGCCTTCTGCGCCACCAACCTCGGCCCCAACACGGCCGGCTTCTGGTTCAAGGCGTTCGATGCTCAGGCGGCCGGGTTCGCCCCGCTGCGCGCGCCGCGCAACGTCAGCGTCAATGACTACAGCTATGACGGCGATTGGCACGTGACCTTCAACTTCACCAGCTTCACCGACTTCACCGTCGGCGCGTACCACGGCACGGCCAACACCGTCTATCTTTATGACACGGCCGCCGGCGGCGTCGTCGGGCCGGTGGTTGACCTGAACGTGGACTACCCCACGCTCAACGGTGTGGCCGACGGGCTGGTCATCGACCGCTACGTGCCGCCGTGCAACGCCGTCGGCCCCAACTGCTAACTCCATCCGGCATCTACCAGCCAGGCCAGTAGCCCAGCCAAAGGCGCGACGGCGGGATCACTCCCACCGTCGCGCTTTTTGGTGTTGGGCCAGCTTGTTCTCAAAAGTCGGCGGTTGAGATTTCGGGCTGAGTATGTTAGAATATACTCATACGTCGCGATGCGAGTGTGTGTCGTGTCGTCTGTTACGTCGCATGGTAGTGCCTCTCAGTCAGTGCTTTGCGGCTACAGGTGGGAATTGCAGCCGGTCTAGCCAGAGACATTGTCGTGCCGGGCGCTTTGCGTTTGGGGGTTCAATATGTCTCGTCGCGCGCTGCTCCTGTGGGCCATCCTGCTCTTGGGCCTGCTGTCCGTTGCCTGCCGCTCAACTGACCAGAGCCGTTCTTCGGCGGCCATTGCTACGTCTGGGGCTGACTCCGGCCAGGACGATGACGCAGTCGGCGGTGCTGCTCCCAGTGTTGGCGGCGGTTACCCATCCAAGGTGTCCGTTGCTCCCGGCGAAAGCCTCAACTTCCACATCTCCAACCGGCGCAACACGCCGTATGAGCTGACCATCTACCGCGAGGGGGCAACCCGGCAACTGATGGCCACCATCCCCAACGTGCAGACGGAGAAGTACGGCTGTGGGGGCAAGGCGACGATCGGTTGCGGCTGGCCGGTGGCAGCCACTTTCACCGTGCCTGTTACCTGGCCGAGTGGCGTCTACACCGTGGACATCCCGCGCGTCAACGGCAATACCTATCGGCTGCTGTTCTTTGTCCGCGAGCGCAACCCGGGGACGGCGCGAATCCTCTTTCTGACGTCAGTCAACACCTACCAGGCGTACAACGCCTATGGTGGTGGGTCGCTCTATGACACCGACGTGCCCAAGCTGCATCAGGTCAGCTTCGACCGACCCTATAGCGGTGACGGGTTGGGCTATTACAATACCTGGGAACGCCACTTCGTGGCGTGGGCCGAGGGCGCGGGCTATCCGCTGGCCCATGCCACTACCTACGACCTGGAGTTCTTGCCCAACCTGCTGACCCCCTACGATGTGGTCGTCATCGCCGGGCACAGCGAGTATTGGACGTGGAACATGCGCCAGCGCGTCAAGGCTTACGTCGCCGGCGGGGGGCGCTTCCTGAACCTGAGCGGCAACACCATGTGGTGGCAGGTGCGCTTCGAGAACAACGGCCGGACGATGGTCGGTTACAAAAGCTGGCTGGCCGACCCGGTTCAAACGCGCGAAGGGGCGACGGACGAGAACTGGGACTACCCCATCTTCGATAGCTCGTTCCTCTTCACCGGCCTGCACTGGCCCTACGGCGGCTATCCCGGGGCCAAGGGCAACGGCTACTACGTAGTGAACGCCGATCACTGGGTCTATGCCGGCACGGGGCTGGCCGAGGACGCCTTGTTTGGCAAGGGGCCGTCGCTCGAAACGTCCATCCACGACAAGGAGTCGGACGGGCTGGCCTTCAATTGCGGCGTAGATGGGTCGTCTATCCTGGGGCCAATCGTCGGCACGGGCACGCCGGCCAACTTCACCATTCTGGGGCTGGCGCCGGTTAACAGCCACATTCGCAGCATGGACTCCGTCGCCGTGATGGGCATCTATACCACACCGTCGGGCGGGGCGGTCTTTTCGGCGGGCACAACCGGCTGGGTGCGGGGGCTGGATCAGCCGGCGGTGGACCGGATTACGCGCAACGTCCTCGACCGCTTCCTGTCGGCCAGCGTGCCGCCCGAGCCGGCGGCGGCCGACGCCGACGTGCTGTTCCGCGACCGCTTCAACTGCCTTGACCTCGATCACAACCGCGGGTCGTTTGGTGTGGGGGACGAAGACGGGCCGAAGCTGAACTACGTCCAGGTGAACGATGGCAACGCCAGCCGCCTGACGGCCGCCTGTGGCCAGAGCGGCAGCGGTCTGTCGCTCCGGGTGGCCAACGGCGCGCGCTACATCACCAACCTGAAGCCCGACTGGTCGAGCCTGGCTGTGCTGAGGGCGCGGGCCTATCTGAACCTGAGTGGTGTGACCGTTCCCGAAAATAGCACCATTGACCTCTTCCACCACTACTTTGACGACCGCCACACCACGCCCGTGCTCGCCGCCGTGCTGCAACTGGGGCGGCGCAACGGCCAACTGGCCGTCCGCTATCAACCGGCCGGGCAAAACCAGAGCTGGATACCCGTGCCGGCGGACCGCTTCTTCCTGCTGGAGACGAAGTGGGACACCGCGGCGGGCCGCGCCGTCCTGCTCATTGACGGACAGCAGCGCGCCTCGGAGCCGCTGCCGTCGGCGGCGGTGCGGGTGAATCGCGCCGACCTGGGCACCATTGTGGTCAATGGCAATGCCGGGGGGGCGATCTGCGTGGATGAGCTGGTCTACGATGGCACAAGCGGCCCGCCGCCGACGCCATCCCCCACGCCGACGCCGACCCGCACGCCCTCGCCGACGCCCACACCGACGCTGCCGCCAACCCTGACGCCGACGGTGACCAACACGCCGCCGCCGGGCGCGACGCTGACACCAACGCCAACGGCAACACCGCCCCCGATCTACTACCTCTACCTGAGCTTCATCGCCGCTGGGATGCAGGATGGTGTGTCCTATCAGGACGAAGACATCCTGCGCCTGCGCACGCAAAACGGCAAATGGACGATGTACTTTGACGGCTCCGACGTAGGGCTGGCCGGCGTCGACGTCGATGCTTTCGCCATGCTGGCCGACGGGTCACTGCTGCTCAGCGTCGACGCCGCGCTGGCGCAGCTGGCCGGCGTCGGGCCGGTCGCCGCGGCCGACGTGTTGCGCTTCGTGCCGTCGAAGACGGGCGCGAACACGGCCGGCCAGTTCTCGCTCTATTTGCAAGGTGCCGACCTGGGCCTGGATACGGCTCACGAGAACATCGACGCCCTGGCTGTGCTGCCCGACGGCCGCCTGCTGGTCAGCACCCTGGGCAACTTTCGCGTCGGCACAGGGGCGCAGGAGCTGAAGGGGAAGTCGCATGACCTGCTGGCGCTGACGGTGACACAGACGGGTAGCGACAGCGCGGGCCAATGGGCGCTGTACTTCGACGGCTCCGACGTCAAACTGACCACCCCGGACGAGAACCTCGACGCCGTCTGGGCCGCGGCCGGCGGCGCGCTGTGGCTCAGCACCAGCGGCGCGGCGTTGACCCCGACTCTGGCCTTCGGCCCGTCAGACGTGGCGCAGTGCGTGGGGGCGATGGGCAACGCCACGACCTGTACCTTTGCCCTGGCCTGGGCGGCCGCGCCGGTCGGGTTGGCGGCAGCCAACGTGGACGGGGTGCACGTCGTGCCCTGAGCGTGCTGTGGTCTGGCGCGCGCGGGCCAATCGCGCTACAAATGGCCCATGACCACCAATAACGCAACCAACGCACCCCCACGGGCGCAGACGGCGCGGCCGCCGTGGTGGCTGCTGGCCGGCGACTGGCTCGTTTTGCTGCTCTTCGTCTTCATCGGCCAGCGCGACCACAGCATCAGCGGCCCCGGCGCGCTGCCCAGCCTGCTGAACACCGCCTTCTCCCTCGGCCTGCCCTGGACAGTAGCCGCCTTCGTGCTGGGGGCCTACCGGCTGCGACCCCTGCCCGGTTGGCAGGTGTGGCTGGGCCGGGCGCTGAACGCCTGGCTGGTAGCTGCGCCGCTGGGCCTGGTGTTGCGCGCCCTGCTGCGCAACCAGGACGCCATTCCGGTGATTTTCATTCTGATCGCCATGAGCATTGGCGGGTTGATGATCGTCGGTTGGCGGGCGTTGGCGTATTGGTGGGTGTCGCGGCGCTAGCGCCGCGACACCTTGATGGGCTGCGTTCTGGTGCATCGCACTTTCTGAAGTGCGTTGCACCTTCTGCTCGACTCCAGAAAGTGCGACGCACTCGGGAAAGTGCGACGCACTCTACTTGGCGACGATCTCATCCCCGGCCAGGACAAAAACGCTTTCGCCCGCCCGCGGCCGAACGACGGCCGTGCCGGTGAACTCGCCGAACGCCGGCAGCAGGGCGTAGTCGCGGCCGAAGTAGAAGCAGGGCAGGGTCATCGCCCGCCCGTTGCCGCTCAGGGTGACGGACGGGTGGACGTGGCCGGCGAGAGGATAGAGCGGAGTGACGAGTGACGGGTGACGAGTGACGAGTTGGGAGTCGTCGCTCGTCACTCGTAACTCGTCACTCGCCTTTGGTTCGTGTAACCAGACGAACGGCGGTTCGACCACCGGCGCGTCGAGGCACTCCACCCCCCAGTCGGCCGGTGGGTCGCCCGCGCGGGTGTCGTGGTTGCCGCGGATGAGGGTGATGGCCAGGGTAGGACGGGCGGCGCGCCAGGCGGCGACTTGCTCCAGCGTGTGGGGGGCGCGACCGGCGCGGGCGTGCAGCAGGTCGCCCAGAATGATCAGGCGGGCGGCGGCGGTGGCGTCGAGCGCGGCGCTGAGGCGGCGCAGCATTTCGGCTGTCGTGCCGCCGGGCACGGGGATGCCCCCGGCGCGAAAGGCGGCCGCCTTGCCGAAGTGGGGGTCGGCGATGAGCAGCGCCCCGGCGCGCGGCCAGTAGACGGCCCGCTCCGGCAACAGCCACAGCGTCTCGCCCTGCACCTCTGTCTCGATCATGGGGTGGAATCTTAGGTCAGGAGGAAGACCTCACGCCAAGAGCGCTAAGGACGCCAAGAGCGCCAAGAGAATAAGCTCTCTTGGCGTGCTTAGCGATCTTGGCGATCTTGGCGTGAGGTTCTTTATCTTAGCTGACGGCGGCCCGCACCTGGGCCAGCGTGCCGTAGGAGCCGAGCTTGCGGCTCTTGTCGACGATGAAGTCGGCGTAGGCCTTGACGTACTCCTTGCCCGGCGTGCGGAAGTCGAACCCCTCGGGGTGGTCGCGGAAGAACTCACGGTGGACGCGCGTCCAGACGAGGCGGCCGTCGGTGTCGATGTTGACCTTGGTCACGCCCAGCTTGGCCGCGCGGGCGAACTGGGTGTCATCGACGCCCTTGGCCGACGGGTTGAGCGCACCGCCGGCGGCGTTGATGCGCAGCACTTCGTCCTGCGGCACGCTGCTGCTGCCGTGCATGACCAGCGGGAAGCCGGGCAGGACGGCCTGGATGGCCTCGATGCGGTCGAAGTGCAGCCCCTGTGAGCCGGAGAACTTGTAGGCGCCATGGCTGGTGCCGATGGCCACGGCCAGACTGTCGCAGCCGCTCTGCTCCACAAACAGCTTGGCCTCGTCCGGGTCGGTCAGCATGGCGTGCTTCTCGTCGACCTGGATGTCTTCCTCCACGCCGCCCAGCTTGCCCAGCTCCGACTCGACGCTGAGGCCCCTGGCGTGGGCGCGCTCGACGACGCGGCGGGTGATGGCCACGTTCTCCTCGAACGGCTCGTGGGAGGCGTCGATCATCACTGAGCTATAGAAGCCGGAGTCGATGCAGTCGTAGCAGGTCTGCTCGTCGCCGTGGTCAAGGTGGACGGCGAAGATGGCGTCGGGGAACTCGCCTTCGACGGCGCGGATAAGACCTTCCAGCACGCGAGCGTTGGCGTACTTGCGCGCGCCCTTGCTGAGCTGGATGATGAACGGGGCCTGGGCGTCGATGTGGCCCTGGAAGAGGCCGAGGGCCTGCTCCATGTTGTTGATGTTATACGCGCCAACAGCGTATTTGCCGTAGGCCTCTTTGAAGAGTTGGGCGGTGGTGACGATCATGTGTCTTCTCCTGTGAGGTGTGAGTTATCAAGGGCAGGGGAGCGGGGGAGCAGGGGCGGGGGAGAGCCACGCGACGCCTGCCCAGCGCTCTGCCAGGATTATAGCACCCACCACAGGTGATGCATCTTCTGAGGGATAAGCCTGTGTCGGGATGACAGCAAAAAGGCCCGCTGCCACAGGGACAGCGGGCCTGGAATCCCTGAGCGCTCAGCAATGGGTTACTCGACCCAGACTCCGGCAATGGCGTCAATGTCCGTCGGGAGGGTCGCCCCCGGAGCCAGCCAGGGCACGAGCGACGGCGTGTGGTTGGCGAACGGGAGCCGGACGATACTCTTGCCGTTGCCGGCGACGCCGCCCAGATTGAACGGGCCGAGGATAGTGATGTACAGATCGCCAGTTCTGGGGTCTAACGCGACGCCGTTAATGTCCTCGCTGGCAAGACCGGTGATGGTCGAGCCATCCAGATAGGCCCAGGAATCCCAATTCTGGCTCCAGATATTCCACTGGAACAAATCTTCGTCAGCCAGCTTGAGAATCGGATCCGTTGGCAATACCACTGCCCCGGTTGCAGAGAAGAGTGGGTACCCGGTCTGGTAGTCAAAAGCATCGATTTTCTCGCTGGCTGTTGTCAGTCCGTACGGCCTAGCCTGGAACTGCCATAAATACGTGCCGGAGCCAAGTGGGTAGGTATCGGGGTCGTCGGGTATGAAGCGGACGACGTCGTAGGGCTGTCTCTTATACACATCTCCGAGCCCACGAGACCGTACTAGATCTCGTATGCCGTCTTCTGCTTGTAACAAAAAAAAAATGAGAAAAAAAAAAAACATACAGCCAGAGGTCATCTGCTGATACATAATTGAAATAATAACAGTCTAGAGCAGTCAGCGTGTGTATGAGTTATAACTTAAACTGACTATCAGCAGATGCAAATGAACTAATAACGACGACACATC
>CALLZA010000762.1 GCA_937858165.1 uncultured Ardenticatenia bacterium | reverse complement strand
TCGTTTTATCTCTGTATGTGTTCTTTTCTTCCATGTATGCGTTTCCTTTTTTGTTCGGTATCGTCACGTCATCTCTGCCACCTTTATTTTTTATTCCTCTCTCTGCTCCCACACCCGCGCCCTCCTTATCCCTCTCCTTTTTTTTTTTTAATGATACGGCGACCACCGAGATCTACACTAGATCGCTCGTCGGCAGCGTCAGATGTGTATAAGAGACAGGGCTAGAACAATGCCGGCCATCTCCGGCCCCGTCACTGCCTCACCGAACAGCCACCAGCCGAACAGGGTGCTGAAGATGGGCACCGTCGACATCAGCAACATCGACAGCCGCGGCCCAATGAGCACGTAAGCGCGGAACAGAAAGGCGTCGCCCAGCACCAGCCCCAGCACGCTGGAGACGCCCAGCCACCCCCAGCGGAACGGTTCGACGCCCGTGGGGAAGAACGCGCCCTCCAGCGCCCAATGAGCAACGACCAGCAGTCCGAAAGCGAACAGCAGCCGGCTGCGGTTGACCACATCGGCGCCGACGCGCCGGCCACTGTAGCTCATCAGGATGGCTGTGAACGACCAGCAGACGGCCGTCGCCAGCGCCGCCGCCTCACCCCACCACTGTGACCACATCAGCGCCCCACATCCTCAACCCAACCACGGTGACTTTTGCTCTTCCAGATACAGCGTCGCGCCCGCGTCGCGCGCGGCCAGGCAACGCCGCACTCGCCGCGCCAACCGGCGCGTCAGCAGCGCCAGCGCCTCCTCCGGCGGCAAGAGACGGTATTCACTTAACTCCTTTTCCGGCAGGCGAATGGCGGCAATCTCCTCGTCCGACAGCATACCCCCATCGAAGATGAAGCTTAGGCTCTCCGTGCGCTGCTTCGTTTCGCCGGTGAAGTCCACGCTCAGCAGACGGACCGGCCGACGCTCCAGCCCCAACTCCTCTGTCACTTCGCGCATGCAGGCCAACAGGGGCGACTCGTTGGCGTTGACCGAGCCGCCGGGAATCTCCCAGCCCTCTTTGTAGGTCGGCTTGACGATGAGCAGCCGCCGCGACCTGTCGAAGAACAGGCAGCCGGCCGAAATGCGCTTCTTGGGCAACGACTGATGGTACTCCTTGCGGTTCACTCGGTCGGCCATGGGTTTCTCCTGAAACGGTCGCTGATCTGGCGGATGTGGGCCGGCGTGGTGCGGCAGCAACCGCCGATGAGCGCCCCGCCCAGCTTGCGCCATTCGCGGCTAAACGTGCCGAACTCGGCCGGCACCAATTCACCCCGCCACTTTTTGGTCAGTGGGTCATAGCTCTCGCCGGAGTTGGGGTAGACGATGATGGGTGTGTCGGTCACGGCAGCAATGGCGCGAATAAGGTCGGGGATGAGGCGTGGCGGCGTGCAGTTGACGCCCACGGCGGCTACACCCGGCCGCCCGGCCAGATAGGCGGCGCAGTCGGCGATGGGCGTGCCGTCGCTGATGTGAGCGCCGTCACGACCGGTAAAGCTGAACCAGGCCCACGCGCCCGGCGTTTGGGCCAGCAGGTCGGCCAGTGCTCGCGCTTCGGCGAACGACGGAATGGTTTCGCAGGCCAACAGGTCGGCCCCGGCAGCGGCCAGCAGCGCCCAACGCTCGCTGTGGAAGGCGCGCAGGCCGGCCTCGTCCAGGTCGTAGTCGCCGCGGTACTCGGAGCCGTCGGCCAGATACGCGCCATAAGGGCCAATGCTGGCCGCTACCAACGGCCGCAGCCGTCGCCGGTGCGGCCCGGCGGCCCAAAAGGCGTCGCGCGCTTCAACCGCCAGCGTCACCGACCGTTGGATGAGTGCCCGCGCCGCGTCGGGCGACATGTCCCGCGCGACGAAGCCGGGCACGGTCGCCTGATAGCTGGCGCTGGTGCAGCAGTCGGCCCCGGCCCAGTAGTAGTCGAGATGCACCTGGCGAATAAGCGCCGGGTCGTCGGCCAGCAGGCGGGCCGACCACAAAGCGTCACTGAGGTCGGCGCCGCGCCGTTCTAACTCGGTCGCCAGCCCACCGTCGAGCACCAGCGCGCCTTGTCGCTCGATGAAGGGCGTGATTGGGTTCGTCATACTTTTATCCTAGTGGAATGACGTGCGACGGCCGTTTGGGGAAGAGCACTCGCAACAGGACGCGGGTCGTGTTGTCGCTCGGATAGCAATCGACAAAGGCAACCATCAGCTCCTCGAAGCTACGGAAGCCGAAGAGTAGTTGGAGAAAGGTCAGGTCGGGAAAGCGCGCGTCGCCCTCTTCCAACCGCTCGTACTCATAGCCTGTCTCTTATACACATCTGACGCTGCCGACGAGCGATCTAGTGTAGATCTCGGTGGTCGCCGTATCATTAAAAAAAAAATTATAGTATATACAGGATGCGGCAGTATCCGACATGAATAAAAATACCTAGTCTTATGAAACAGCACAACCCACAAAGCATCATAGCACAAGATCGAGATCGGCGATGAGCGTAAATGGGCACTAGCAGTCGATGAACTCAGAG
>CALLZA010000761.1 GCA_937858165.1 uncultured Ardenticatenia bacterium | reverse complement strand
TCTTCTTACTCGTCTTGTTTAGGATCTTCCTCCTCGCATCATTCAGATATGTGTTTTTTTTTTTTTTTTATAATGATACGGCGACCACCGATATCTACACTAGATCGCTCGTCGGCAGCGCCAGATGTGTATAAGAGACAGCAATAAATCCATCCCTTGTCGGGGGCAGGTCTAAGACCTGCCCCTACCGCAACGCATACCACGGTGTGGGGGCGGGTCAGAGACCCGCCCCTCTCCTTTCCCCAGACCGGCCTCATACTCGGCCCCGCCGCGCATGAGGCGAAGATGGGAAACATTCTCATCGGCGGTTCAGTCGCCCATCATTCTCGACATGTACTCTTCCAATCAAGAGAAAGCAACGCCTGCCGGCGGCAGGCGACATCACAAGTGATTGAGACTCGGAGGAGTACCATGAATAAGATCGTACGCATTGTTGTCATGATGATCGTGGGGTTGGGCCTGTTGGCCGGGTTTGGCGCCCAGACGGCCCACGCCGATGAGATTCGGTGCGTGGGCACGTTGGGGGCCATCACCGTCGACAACGTCCTCGTGCCCGAAGGGCGGACGTGCACGCTAAACAAGACGCGTGTGCAGGGCACAGTGAAGGTAGCCGATAACGCCACGCTCTACGCCAAGACGGTGCGTGTCAACGGCAACATCCAGGCGGAAGGCGCCAAGCTCGTCAGCGTGACAGCCAACTCGGTTGTCGGCGGCAGCATCCAGATCAAGCAGGGCGGCGCGGCGACGATCAACCGCGTGCGCGTCAATGGCGACATCCAGTTCGACGAGAACAACCGGGCCTTGAAGGCGCTCTACAACACCGTCGGCGGCAGTATCCAGGTCTTCAAGAATACGGGCGGGGTGAAGATCGCCAACAATACCATCGACGGCAACTTGCAGTGCAAGGAGAATGCTCCGAAACCGACCGGCAGCAACAACATCGTCGGCGGCAACAAGGAAGATCAGTGCGCTAGACTGTAAGCCAGACACGAGATACGAGATACGAAATACGAGTGAAGAGGCGTCCTCTTCACTCGTATTTCGTATCTCGTATCTACAATTTGCGGCTGCGGTCGCGGGCCATCCAACGGCCCACCAACTCCTCGATACGATCAGCCCGCTGGCGCACAACGGTGCAGGCCGGCAGCGCCTCCAGGAACAGCTCCCCGTAACGCTTGGTCAGCAGCCGCTTGTCGAGGCAGATGACGATCCCTTCGTCGCTGCCGCGGCGGATGAGGCGGCCGAAGCCCTGGCGGAAGCGCAACACCGCCTCGGGGATGGAGTACTCGAAGAAAGGGTTCTCATACGTCTCCGAGCGGGCGGCGAAGATGGGGTCGGTCGGCACGTCGAACGGCAGCTTGGCAATCAGCAGCGCCGTCAGCGCCGGGCCGGGCACGTCCACCCCCTCCCAGAACGAGCGCGTGCCCAACAAGACGTTGCGCCCGCCCTCGCGCCGGAACTGCTCCAGGAGTTGCTGCCGCGACGCCCCGCCCCCCTGGGCCAGTGTGGTGATGTTGTGGCGGGCCAGCTGGCTATCGATGGCCGTGGCTGTCTGGTTGAGGTGGTTGTTGGCCGTGAAGAGCACCAGCGTGCGGCCGCCCAGGGTGACCGCCGTATCGATGATCGCCTGCTCCAGCAGCCGCTGGTAGCCGGGCTGGTTCGGTTCGGGGATGTCGGTAACCAGATAGAGCAGGGTCGAGTTCTTGTAGTCGAAGGGGGAGCCGACAGCCAATTCGTCCGCCTCGTGGGCGTGGAGCCGCTCGCGCAGATAGTTGAACGTCGATTCCGTCCCACCATAGCCGGCGGTGCGTAGCGTGGCCGAGGTCAGCACGACCGTCTCCTTGCTCTGGAAGATGTGCTTATCGACCAGTGGCCCGACGTGGAGCGGCGCGGCGTGGAGCGAGATGTTGTCCTTGTACTGCTCGGCCCAGTAGATCATCTCGGCGTTGGGCTGCGCCACGAGGGCGTCGATGTTGGCCCGCGCTTCTTCCAGCATCTGCCCATTGCTCGCCAGCGCGGCGCGCAACTCGTCCTCGCCCTCAATATCGACCACGTGCCCCAGGTCGGCAACCGCCTGGCTCAGCTTCAGGAAGTCGCGGGCGATGACGGCGTAGAGCCGGTTTAGCTGCGTCCAGCCTTCCTCTATGAGATGGTAGTCGGGTTGGGTGCGGACGGCGGCCGTCAGGCGCAGTTGCGAGGCGAACTGAGTGCGTTCGCGCTCCTGGCCGCGCAGGAAGAAGTCGAAGGTGGTAAAGAAGTCCTGCGTTTGGAAGATGGCCGCCGTGGCATCGCTGCGCAGCCGTTCGGCCAGGGTGTCGATGGCGGCGGCGTTCTCGCGCGGGGCAACGGCAGCGACACGCTGCTGGGCGTTGGCGACCAGACCGGCCCGCGGCCGCGACGCCTCCTCCAGGATGGTCTCCAGAAAGCGGCGGTCGGCGCGGAAGCTCAGCCCATCGGTGACGGCCGCCTCCAGGTGGTGGGCTTCGTCGATGATCAGGTCGCTGTACTCCGGCAGGACCATGCCGTTGGTCGACAGGTCGGCCAGCAGCAGCGAGTGGTTGACGACGACCAGATGGGCCAACTCCGCACGGCGACGGGCAATGTAGAGGGGGCAGTTCTCGGCGGCGCACTGGTCGCTGGTGCAGGTCGGGTTCTCGCCGCTCAGCTTCGACCAGGCCACCCGCTCGCCGGGCGTGCGCAGGACGATCTCGCCCAGGTCGCCCGTCTCGCTATGGGGCAGCCAGAGGAGGATGCGGGCGTAGAGGGTCATCTCATCGGCGCTGCCCGGCCCGGCGCGGCGCATCTGCTGGAAGAGGCGGGTACAGAGGTAGTTACTGCGCCCTTTGCGCACGGCGACGCGCAGGTCGAGATTCAGCGTGTCGCGCAGCGCCGGCACGTCCTTGTTAACCAGTTGGTCTTGCAGGTTGATGGTATTGGTGGAGATGACGACGCGGCGGCCGTTCTCCGTGGCCCAGAAAGCGGCCGGCAATAGGTAGCCGAGGCTCTTGCCCGTGCCTGTGCCCGCCTCCACCAGGACGTGACGCCCTTCGTTGAACGCCTCGGCCACGGCGCGCAGCATCTCCACCTGCTGCGGGCGGTGCTCGAAGCCGGGAAAGGCGCGGCCGAAGTGGCCGCCGGGACGGATGAGCGACGTAATCCAGGCCGTATCCAGTGGCGCGGGCTGCTCGGCGGGCACAAGGGCTTGCCCTTCCAGCTTGGGGGCGCGGTAGAGGCGCGGCAACTGGCCGCGGGCGCGCATCTCGCTGCCCTCGAAGGCGTGGCGCGCGCGCTCGGCCAGCACATCCTCAAAGAAGGCCGTCTCCGGCCAGCCCAACCGCTGTCCGGCGCTAATGATCTCCTCTAGTTGGGCCAGCGACAGGGTCAGCGCCCGCTCGCGCAGGGCCAAAAACAACTCGACCGTCTGCACCGCGTCGGCCAGGGCGCGGTGGCTGTTGCCGTCGACCGGCGGGAAGTTAAGATGATGGGCCAGGGCGCTGAGGCTGAAGCGGCCCGCCTCCGGCACAAGGATGGAGGCCAGCGTCATCGTGTCGATGCGGCGGTTGCCGTGGGCCAGCGTCGCCTCGCGCAGGAAGCCGAGGTCAAATTCGACATTGTGGCCGACGATGATGTGGTCGCCCAGCTTCGATTTCAACTGCGAACGCAGGCTGAACAGGCTGGGCGCGTCGGCCACCATCGCGTCGTTGATGCCGGTCAATTGGCTGACAAAGGGCGGGATGTCGCGCAGCGGGTTGACGAGCGAGGTGAACTCGTCGACGACGTCGTTGCCGCGAAAGGTAAGAGCGGCGACTTCGATGATCGCGTCGCGGGATGGATCCAGGCCGGTGGTCTCCACATCAATCGCCACATAGGTGGTCGTCATGGAGAGAGATTATATCATTTGTTCTAGGGAAGTTGTTAGTTGTTAGGGGTCAGTTGTTGATCGCCACTCGCCACTCGTCACTGTCCACTAACCACTTCCATCGCGAAGCTCCAATCACAACTGTCCTGGCCCGTGGCGGAGTCAGGCTGGCTGCCAAAGACCTCGACAAAGACGTGATAGAGGCCGGGCTGAACAACGGGGCCGGCCACACCCCAGGTGTAGCGGCCGTCGGCGTCGCGCGGCCACGTGCCGCAGTCCGGCTCGTTGCTGCCGAAAATGCAGTAAGGCGCGTCCTCTTCGAGTTTGGTGTAGGCCAGGTTGTCGCCGATGATGGAAAAGCGCACGCCGAGGATGCCATCGCCATCATGGTTCCCGACCCGATTGTCGAGGGCGACGGCGCGCAGCAGTGCCGTGGGGGCGCGATCGACGCGGCTGAGGATGTTGGCCGTGTTCTCACATTGGCCGGCCGGCGCATCATTGTCCACGTCGGGTGGACCGCCGTCGCCGGGGCCGGCGACAATCTCCGCGGTCGGCTCGACCGGCGGCAGCGCCTCCTCGGCCGCGCGACCACACCCCACCAGGGCAACGACCAGCGTGACCCACATCAATCGGTAAGCCAACCGCAGCGCCATAGAATCCTCACGTGGCGCGATTCCCCAGAATCGCGCCTTCGTACTCGACTGCGTCACATCGCGCGATTCTGGAGAATCGCGCTAGGGCAGCGTCACCCGGAACGGGAAGTTCCAGTTCCAACTGTTGCCGAACTCCGGGTCATCGCGTTGGGCATTGACGGTGATCGAGGCGAAGTACTCGCCGTTCTCCACCAGCGGCCCCCCCTCTCCCCACGTGTAGCGCCCCAGGTCATCCGTCGGCCACGGGTTGCAGGTCGGCTCGCCGCCGCCGAAGACGCAGTAGCCGGCCGTGCCCTCGCGGCGGAAGTAGTCGACGCCGTTGCCGGTGATGCTGAATTCGGCGAAGTTGGTCCCCGCCCCCTCGTGGCTGCCAAAGGTCAGGTCGCGCACGTCCATACGAAACAGGAAGGTCGGGTTGACAATGACCTCGCCGAGGACGTTGTCGCGGGGGAAGCTGCCGCCAGGGGCGTCGTTGTCGATGTCGGGCGGGGCCGAAGCGACGGGGCGCGTGGCCGTGGGCGGCACGGCCGTCGGCGGTGGCAGTGGCGTCGGCGGGATGAAGCCGGGCGGGGGCATCGTGGCCGGGTCGATGTTGCACCTGTCTCTTATACACATCTCCGAGCCCACGGGACCGTACTAGATATCGTATGCCGTCTTCTGCTTGAAAAAAAAAAAAAAACAGTACTTCATACATGTGAGGCGGAGACAGATAGA
>CALLZA010000760.1 GCA_937858165.1 uncultured Ardenticatenia bacterium | reverse complement strand
GTTAGTGCAAGTTGTGCGTTTTTTTTTTCAAGCAGAAGACGGCATACGAGATCTAGTACGGTCTCGTGGGCTCGGAGATGTGTATAAGAGACAGATGTAGAAGACCTGCTCCAGTGGTGGATAGAGCGCATCCACCCCGAAGACCGACCGCCCGTGTTGCGCAGCCTGCAAGAGGCCCTGACCGGCGGTGGGTCATACTGGTCAACAGAGTGCCGCATGTTGCGCAGCGACAGCACTCACTACGCCGCTGTCATCATCCGTGGCCACATCATTCACGACGACCACGGCCGGCCGACGCACCTGTCCGGGGCGCTGGTCGACATCAGCCGCCAGATGGAGATCGCCGAGGCCACCGCGCGCGCCGCGCTGGAAGAGCGCCAACGACTGGCGCGCGACCTGCACGACTCGGTGACCCAGTCGCTCTATAGCGTCACCCTGCTGGCCGAGGTCGCCCGGCGGCGCGCCCAGGCCGGTGACGCCGCGGCGACGCTGGAGCAGATCGACCGGCTGGGCGATCTGTCCCAGCAGTGTCTGCGCGAGATGCGGCTGCTGGTTTATGAGTTGCGCCCGGCGATGGTCGAGGAAGTCGGTCTGGTCGGCGCGCTGCGCCAACGGCTGGAGGCTGTCGAACAGCGGTCGGGCGTGCGCGTCCAGTTGACGGCCGACGACGATGAGAACATCCCCCTGCCGATGCAAAACGAGTTGTTCCGCGTGGCCGAAGAGGCGCTCAACAACGCCCTGAAGCACGCCCACGCCTCCAGCCTGACCGTGCGCCTGCGGACGGCCGTCGGCGCGGTCGAACTCGACATCGCCGACAACGGCCGTGGCTTTGACCCCGACCGGGCGGCGCTCTCCGGCGGCCAGGGGTTGAGCAACATGCGCGAGCGCGTGGCCCAGCTGGGCGGTCGCTTCGACATCGACACCGCCGCCGGGCAGGAGACAACGATCCGCGTCCACGTCGCTCTGCCGGCGGCCGACCCCTTCGCCGCCCGCCGACCGGCGAGGCTAATGGCCCAGCGCCAGATGCCACTTTAAGACTGTCCGGCCAGACGAAGCTTCACTGTTGCCATGCCGCCCGAGCTGCTTGCCTCCGGCTCCCTCTTTGCCCACATCTTTGACGCCAGCCCGGTGGCGATGGCCCTGTTCGCGCGCGCCGACGGGCGCTGTCTGGCTGCCAATGACACCTTTGCCCGGCTGTTGGGCTATCCCACCGGCGAGCTAATCGGCCGCCGCACCGACGAGATGGGGTTGTTGGACAGCAACACGTGGCGCCTCGTCGGCCAAACAGTGGTTGCGTCCGGCAAACTGACCGACCGCCCGCTCCAGGTGCGCGCCCGCGACGGCGTCGTTCGCGACGTACTGGTATCGATCCAGACCGCCGAGTGGGCCGGCGAAGAGACTATCCTTGCTCTGCTGCAAGACCTGACCGAGTACAACAACGTCCGGCAGGCGATGCGCGACGCCGAGGCGCGCTTCCGTCTCTTCTTCGAGTCCATTCCCCTGCCCGTCGTCGTCTTCGACAGCGAGACGCTGGCCGTTCTCGATGTCAATGCCATGGCCGTGGCCCAGTACGGCTACGGCCGTGAAGAGCTACTGGGACAATCGGCGCTGATGCTCTGGCCGGCGGCGCAACAGACGGCGTGGGCCGCGGCCCTGCGCGCCGGCAATGCCCCGTCCGGCCCCACCGACCACGTTCGCCGGGACGGTACGTCCATCGCCGTTGTGGCCGACAGCCAGCCCATTACCCTCGACGGTTGCGCCGCCCGCCTGGCGACCTTTGCCGACGTTACCGAGCAGCGCGCCAACGAGGCCGCCCGCCGCCGTAGTGAACAACAACTGCGTCTCATCGCCGATGTGACCACCGACGTGATCTGGGACTTCGATCTCAATCGGCAAACGGCCAACTACAGCGGCGGCATGCACACCCTGTTCGGGCACGACGCCGGCCCGCGCCCCGCGCCAGGCTGGTGGCTGAGCCACGTGCACCCCGACGACCGCGAGCGGGTCCAGCAGGAGCTGCGGGCGGCCATTCCCCGCGGCGGCGGTCTGTGGGTAAGCCGCTACCGCTTTCGTCGCGCCGACGGCAGCTATGCCCACGTCCTCGACCGCGGCTACGCCCTGCCCGACACCGGCGACGGGGTGCGCGTCTTTGGCGCCATGGTCGACATCAGCCGCCAAATCGAGTTGCAGGAGGCTACGGCGCGGGCCACCCAGAGCGAGCGACAGCGGCTGGCCCACGAGCTGCACGACGCCGTCACGCAGTCGATCTACAGCCTGGCCCTGATGACCGAAGCGGCGCGGCGGCGGGCCACGGCGGGCGAACAGGCATCAGCCTTCGAGTACGTCGACCGGCTGAACGAGTTTGCCCGCCAGGCGCTGAAGGAGATGCGCCTGTTGGTCTATGAGCTGGGACCGGCGGCGCTGCACAACGAGCCGCTGGTGGCCGGGTTGCAAGCGCGCCTGGATGCCGTCGAGCAGCGCGCCGGCGTGCGGGCGCGGCTGCGCGTGGCGGCCGAGGCGCGTCTGTCGCCGGCCACCGAGGCGTTGCTCTTCCGCGTGGCCGAAGCGACGCTCAACGACGCGCTGAAGCACGCCGCGGCCACAGCCATCGAAATCACCATCGACAACGACGCCGATCACGTCGTTTTGGAGGTTCGCGACAACGGCGCGGGGGGCCATCCGACATCCATTTCCGACCCGACCCACTTAGAGCTTGTCAGATTGCGTGAGCGCGTACACAATCTAGGTGGAACCTTCGAGGTCACCACTTATCCCGGGCAGGGCACGACGGTGCGCGTTCGCGTGAAACCAGGAAATGGAGAACATGGACAAAGCCATCCGAATTCTAATTTGTGACGACCACGCAGTTGTTCGCGAAGGCCTGCGCGCCCTGATCGGCACCGAACCGGGCATGGAGATCGTCGGCGAGGCGGGCGACGGGGAGCAGGCGGTCGAAGCCGTGCGCGCCCTGCGTCCCGACGTGACCCTGCTGGACATGGTCATGCCGCGCATGGACGGCCTGGAAGCCATTAAGGCCATCAAAGGGGAGTTCCCCGAGGCACGCATTCTGGTGCTGACCTCGTTTGCCGAGGACGACATGGTCTTCCCGGCGATTAAGGCCGGCGCGTTGGGCTACCTGTTAAAGGACTCCTCGCCCGACGAACTGGTGCGCGCCATCCGCGACGTCAGCCGCGGCGAGGCATCGCTGCACCCCAGCATCGCCCGCCGCCTCATCCTCGAACTCAGCCAGCCGACGAGCCTGCCCCCCACGCCCGAACCGCTGACCGAGCGCGAGTTAGAGGTGCTGCGCCTGGTGGCCAAAGGGTACTCTAACGAGGAGATTGCCGCCGCCCTCATCGTTAGCGAGCGCACCGCCCGCGGCCACGTCAGCAGCATCCTTAGCAAGCTCCACCTGGCCAACCGTACCCAGGCCGCCCTCTACGCCCTGCGCGAGGGGCTGGCTTCGCTCAACGACGCCGGTAACTCCATCTAAAGCCGCGACCCTGCCTTCTACCTAGCGGACGAAGACAAACGTCCCCCTTTCGACGCTGTCGAAAGGGGGACGTTTTGGCAATGGCACTGGCCGCGCGGCTGCTGTCGGTGCCGCCGCTGCGGACGGTCGAGCACGCTGCCCAGCCTGGATACGCTGCTGGAGGGGCTGCGGCGCGACCACGGGCCGGCGCTGCTGGGCGACGGCGCGCCCGACTAACGGCCCACCGTCGCCACCAGCGCCGCGGCGGCATCGATCTCGTCCTGATTGATAGTGTGGCCGAAACGGGGGTAGATGCGCTTGTCGACCGCCGCGCCCAGCCGCGCCAACACCTCGGCCGTCTCGTTTACCCGCGCCAGGGGGATGTGGGGATCAACGTCGCTGCACCCCAGAAAGACGGGTGTGCCGCCCAGCGTCGCCTCATACGCCCGCGGCGTGCCCGGCGGGCCGATCAGCCCGCCACTGAACGCCAGCAGCCCGCCGTAGCGCCGCGCCTGGCGGGCCACGAACTCCGACGCCAGACACGCCCCCTGCGAAAAGCCGGCCAGCACCACCCGCTCCGCCGGAATGCCCGCCCGCGCCACGTCGCCCAGTAGCGACGCCAGCCGCGCCAGCGCCGACGAAAGATGCGGCTCGTTTTGTTCCATCGGCATCAGGAAGCTATAGGGGTACCAGGTGTTGCCGGCCGCCTGCGGGGCCAGATAGGCCACTGCCGGATGGGGCAAGTAATCGGCCAGCTCCAGGATGCTGGCCGCCGTCGCTCCGCGGCCGTGGACGAGGATAAGCGCCGCCTGGGCTTCGGCCAGCGGCCGCCCGGCGCGCAAAATGGGTTGGTTCTCGTGCGGTGAAAGCATGGCGTTCCCTCTCATTGGGCCAGCCCCAACTGGCGGCAGAGGGCGGCCAACGTCGTCTGCTGTTCGGCCGACAGCGCCGCAAAGGCGGCCACCACCCCGCCGACGTGGTCGGGCATCAGCCCGGCGATGAGCGCCCGGCCATCGTCGGTCAGGCTCACGTCGATGCAGCGCCGGTCGTCCGGCCGCCGCGTCCGCCCCACCAGGCCGCGCTTGGCCAGGTTATCCACCACCAGCGTCAGGTTGGCGCTGCTGCGCAGTATCTTGTCCGCCAACTGCCCCACCGGCATTGGCCCGCGAAAGTAGAGCGCTTCCAGGACGCCGAACTGGCTGGTCGTCAGCCCGTGTTGGTGCAAATGACCGTTTACCCGCCCGTTAACCGCCTCGGCGGCGCGGCTCAGCTTGATGTAGGCATCGAGCGCCCGGCGTTCGGTGTCGCTCCCTTGGTAGTGCGTCGGCATAGTTGTTTCACATCGAATAGTTTGATGTCATCATAATAGCCGAGTCTGCGGGGTGTGTCAAGAGAAGCGGGACAAGGAGATACGCTGGACTTCTTACTTCTTACCGCCGCGCCAGTTTCAATCCGCGGAACCCGGTGTTGGCCACAATGAAGCTGCCCAGCGCCAGCCCCAGGGCGATGAGCACATAGCCCACCAGGACGCGCACCAGGAACGCCTCCGGCGCGACCACGGGCGTGTGGAGGGCCATCCACTGAATGGCGTAGCTGCCGACCCTGGGCGTCGAGGCGTAGAGCGGGGCCATGACCAGGTTGTTGGTCAGGGCCATGGCCGTGAAGAACGGCGCGCGCGGCATCTTGGAAAAGCGGCGCATGACGTAGGCGGCGATCGCCATATCGACCAGCGGCACGGGGATGGTGCTGATGAGCGTGCCGGCGGCGAAGGCCATGGACATCTCGCCCGCGGGTGCTTCGGCGGCCGTCATCTCCTGCCAGTGCGCTCGTGCCTCACGGCGAATGCGGTCGACCCGGTTCAAGGCCATTTCCTTCAGTTGAACAAAGTTGATCGCTTTCATCGTTTCCCTCGCCGGCCGCCGGATATTTCGTTTGCGCGGCCTTACATGAGGGAAACGATGCCGGGCAGGGGGTTGTTCCCCGTTTTTGGCGGCCGTCGGGTTGGCGACGGGGGAGCGTCAGGTGGGCGTAGGGAACCGCCGATCCCCCGCGCTGTGGGAGGGGTTAGGGGAGGTCTGTGATGGAAGGAGGCAGACCCTCTCCCTAGCCCTCTCCCAAGGGGAGAGGGGACCGGAGGGCAGAGGCGGACGCCGGGGTAGCGTCGCGAGGCCTCGGCCGCGCCCTACGTCGGCGCCGCCCCGTCACGGTCAATGGTGTGGATCGTTGTTCACGCTTCTTTGGCAGTCAGGTCCTTGTCTTCCATTTCCCAGGCGTGGTCCATGGTGTGAAAGGCGGTGTGCCGAATCAGGTAACGGAGCGGCCATTTCGCCTTCGTGCCGGCTAACTTGCCCTGTGAGTGGTACGCTCGTATGGCGTGGCAATAGGCATCGCGATGCGCTTTCAGCCCCTCGTCGGTCAGCATCGCACCGTCGGGGGTGAGGACACCGATCCCCTTCGCCCAATCCTGCTCCGGGGCAAACGTATGACGGACGATGTGGTCCCGGTCTCGTCCGCCCCCTCGCGGACCCTTCCGCATCTCGGCCGACACGCGCCCGCGCACATCGTCGAAAAACGCCCAGCACGCCTGCATCAGCATCAGCTCGCGTTCCAATTCATCACTCGACATGCCTTGCTTGTCGATGCTCGAAAACGCGAACGAGATGCCCCAGAAGTCAGTTGAGCCTGTTCCCGGATACTCCTCGACCACATCGAAGTTCTTGATAGCGTCTAGCTCCGCGTTCATTTCGGCTCGCTTTGCCACCTGGGAATAGCGCGGAATGTAAGACCGTAGCTTTTCGATTGCCGCTTCCCCAGTCTTCGCCCCGCGCTCGAGGCCGGGCCAATCAGGCGCCACCGCCACCACCTTCTTGCCCTTCGGTCCGATTTCTAACGTCACTCGAATATGGTTAGTCATAGCTCCTCTTGGGCGCGGACGGAAGCGCCATCAGGCACTCTGTTCGCCCGGCCGCAGCGGGTTAAGGATCAAGAAGAACAGCAGTGCCGCCACGCCGGCCAGCGCCGCGCCAAAGAGGAACGGCGCCGCCGGGCCGAAACCCGCCCAGCCACCGACCCCTTGCCACAACACTCCGGCGATGAGACTGGCCGGCAGCGTGGCCAGGCCGACGACGGCGTGGTACAGCCCATACGCCGCGCCCCGCCCCTCGGCCCCGGCCAGATCGGCCACGAACGCCCGCGCATTGCCCTCGACCAGGCCATGGTACGTGCCATAGGCGATGAACAGCACCACCACCTGCCACGCCGCCCCGGCCAAGGCCAGCCCCAGATAGATGACGGCGTAGACCGCCCAGCCGGCCAGGATGAGCCGCGGCCGCCCGATGCGATCCGACAGCCGCCCAGCCGGCCCGGCCACAGCCGTGTAGACAACGTTGAACGCCAGCAGCATGGCCAGGACGCCGATAACGCTCAGCCCGCGCTCCTGGGCGCGCAGGATGATGAAGGCGTCGGCTGAGTTGCCCAACGTGAAAAGGCCGAAGATGAGCAGAAAGCGGCGGAAAGAGGCGGGCATGGCCCGAAACGAGCCGAGGATGGGCTGACCGGCGGCCGGCGCGGCGCGGCGCACCTCGCGCAGCCCGACAGCCAGCACCACCACGGCCAGCAGGCCCGGTACGGCGCTGAACAGGGCGATGCGCTGGAAGGTCGCCCGGTCGAGCGTCAGGGCGTTGCCCTGGGTCAGCCACACCACCAGCAGCGCCAGCCCCAGACCGATCATCGGCGTCCACTTGCCGAGCGCAAAGAAGGCCACCACGGCACTGGCCACGCTGACGCCGAACGCCCAGCGCAGGCGGTAGGCAAGATCGGGCAGGCTGGCCTGGCGCCAGCGCGCGATCGGGCCGACCCCCATCAGGAACAGCGCCGGCGTCATCAAGGGCACGAAAACCGTGTCGAAATACGGCGGACCGACCGACAGCTTGCCCATGCCCAGCGCGTCGATGACCAGCGGATACAAGGTGCCGAGCAGGACCGCCGACGCCGCCACCAGCAGCAGAGCCACCGATGTCGCCGTCAACGTCCGGCGAGCCTAAAACGCCTGCATTGCAACCATATTCGGCGACGAACATCTCGAGCAGACCCCCTGGAGACCCGGGTCCACACGGACAGATCGCACACGAAAGCGACGCAGGCGGCACGGCATACCCGCAGGCCGCCGACGACCCGGATGCGTTAGACGCGACGGTGGACCGCAGCGCGCTGCTGGGAGGTGCCGCGCCGCCGTCGGTGAGCGCGGTGAGTGTCCTGGCTGTCCTCTGTCCGGCGGGGCACGTCAGCCCCCCGCACCAGACGACCTGCCGCACCTGTGGGCGACTCGTGCCGACGCAGGAGCCGTTCTCGACGCCGCGGCCTCCGCTCGGGGTGCTGCGACTGTCGACCGGCGATGTCGTCACGCTTGATCGCGGGGTGCTCATGGGCCGCGCGCCGACCGTCGACCCGGCCATCCCAGTCGCGTCACGGCCGCACGTCGTCAAGGTCGCCAGCCCCTGTCTCTTATACACATCTCCGAGCCCACGAGACCGTACTAGAACTCGTATGCCGACTTCTGCTTGAAAAAAAAAACGGGAAGACTACATTATGGCATGTACACCCATCCATCGTGCTGAAGTCGTTGTATACACCACTATCAGACTGAACACCTAGAACAAACTCATGTGCATAGACCATCACGCAATACGAGAACCGACAGCATAGGGAGCGAGACGCATAAAATACAACAATACTACAGTATAAACCACAGATAGACTCCAATAC
>CALLZA010000759.1 GCA_937858165.1 uncultured Ardenticatenia bacterium | reverse complement strand
CGGTGCTGCCGATCGGTCAGTGGCTTTTGCTTTGTGTTGGGGTGTGGTGTGGGGGCGTCGGCGACTGCTCATGTGTGAGTGTGGGCCACCCGACGGCACGCCGGTCGAGGGGTTCGGTGTGGTGCTCGATCGCCCGGGCATCGGCGGCAACCAGCGCGGCAAGGTGCAGCAGCGTGCGAGTCACGAACGCGGCGTGCTCGAGGTCGAAGAAGCCGGGCGCATCGTCGCCGTCCACGAAAAGGTGGCCAATCCACCGTGCATCCCTGGGCGTGAAGACTGGTGCCTCGCATCGATGGGCAACTACTTCTTCCTGGCCGGGGCTATCGTCTCGGTCATCTTCGCCCGCTGGAGCGACTTCGTCGGTCGCAAGCCGGTGCTGATCGGCATCATGGCCGTCACCGTCCTCGGCACTATCGTGTGCATCCTCGCGACATCGCTGCCGGTCATGGTGACGGGCCGCATCCTGCAGGGCGGGAGCGTGATCTCGTTCAGCCTGGCCTCCATTATCCTCCGTGGGCACCTGAGCGGGCCGACGTTCCGGGCCGGCGTGGGGTTGGGCGCGTCCGTCGCGCGCGTCGGGTCGGGCGCGTGGCTGCGCAGGTCGCGACCGCAGACCGGGGCCGGGTGGTGGGGGTGCGACCAAAGGAGGGCCAGCCGCGCCCGCGCCCGATCGAAGGTGTAGCCGCCGGCCACGCCGCGACCGGCCACGATCCACTCGACCGCCAGCTCCGGGGCGAGGGCGTCGAGGGCTACGATGGACTGGTTGCCGCGCACCGTCGCCAGGCAGAAGACGCGCCGGCCGTCGGCCGACCAGACGGGCAGGGCCGGCGCGGCGTCGCCGACCACGTCGCCGGTTGTGGCCGGCACGAGGTGCAGATCGAGCGGGCCGCTGACGTCGCGCGCGCCAGAGCCGTCGAGCGGAGCAACGTAGAGCGTGGCGTTCTGATACCAGCGGCCGGGCTGCCGGCGGCCGAAGTAAGCCACGTGCTGCCCGTCGGGCGAAAAGGTCGCGCCGAACTTGCGGCCGGGGCGGGTGACGAGTTGGCGCATCTCGCCGCCACCGGCGGGGATCAGGTATAGCTCCGTCTCGTCCAGTTCCATGTCCGGCCGCTCGCTGCGGTTAGACGAGAACAGGATCGATTGGCCGTCGGGCGACCAGCGCGGTTCGGTCTCGTCGTGGTCGCCCTCGGTCAGTTGCGTCGCCTCGCCCGTTGCGGCGTCGATGACCCAGACGTGCCAGCGCTCCCGGGGCAGATAGCCCGCGCCGTCAAACTTGTAGTCGGCGCGGGTGATGTGGCGATAGGAGACGCCGAGCTTCTTTTTGGCCTCGTCCTTCTCGCCCTCCAGCTCGTCCGCGTCCTTCAGGCGGAATTGGCAGACGAGCTTCGTGCCGTCGGGCGACCACTCGAAGCCGGCGAAGCTGCCCTTCAGATCGGTCAGCGGCCGGGCCTCGCCGCCGTCGACGGGCAGCAGGTGGAGCTGCGCCTGCTCCTCGCTGCCGCGGTTCGACACGAAGGCCAACGTCCGGCCGTCGGGCGACCAGCGCGGCTGGGTGTCGGCCCACTTGCCGTGGGTGAACTGGCGCAGGCGGCGGCCGTCGCTGTCGGCCAGCCACAGATTGGTGACCTTCTTCTCCGTCGGCCGCTCCACGCGCTGAACACAGAAGACGACCTGCGTCCCGTCGGGCGAGATCTGCGGGTCGGAAGGGGTGTGGAAGAGGTAGAGGTCGTCGGCAGTGACTAGTGGCCTGGTGGCCCCGGCTTGGTTGTCGGTCATCTTGACGCTCCGGTTGGGTAAGATTGGCTAACGATACCACAGGAGAAAGGGATGAACGATGAATGACGCTCAAGAGGTATCAGCGGCGTCGCCTAGACAGCCCATGCCCGGCGTTGCCCAAGTACTGCTATAATCCCTCTATGAAGCCCGATACCAGCAACTTTCGACCGAAGGGCATGTGGGCCGATGGCGATGCCTATGAACCTTATGTCGGCCGCTGGAGTCGACTCGTCGCCCTGCCCTTTCTCGACTGGCTGGGTGTCCCGCCCGGCCGACGCTGGCTCGACGTGGGCTGTGGCACTGGCGCGCTGACCGAGGCCATTCTGCAGGTTGCCGACCCCCGGAGCGTAAGAGGCATCGACGCCGCCGAAGGGTATGTTGCCTTCGCCCGCGCTCGAATTACAGACGGCCGTGCCGAATTTCAGGTCGGTGACGCTCACGCGCTGCCCGTGGAAGCAGCCAACTTTGACGCCGTCGTGTCGGGCTTGGCCCTCAACTTCGTAGCGCAGCCCGCGCAAGCGATTGTCGAAATGGCCCACGCCGTCAAAAAGGGCTGTCCTGTGGCGGCCTATGTGTGGGATTACGGCGGCAGGGTGCAATTCATGCGCCACTTTTGGAACGCGGCCGCAGCGCTTGACCCAAGCGCGGCCGCCCTTGATGAGGGACGCCGCTTCCCCCTCTGCAACCCCGAGCCGCTCGCGGAGCTTTTTCAGAGCGTCGGGTTGGTCGACGTGGCCGTCCGCCCGCTGGACATCTGGACGGAGTTCACCGACTTCGACGACTACTGGTTACCGTTCCTGGGTGGGCAGGGGCCGGCGCCGAGCTATACGATGTCGATCGGTGAAAGCGACCGGGCCGCACTCCGCGAGCGTCTTCGCGTTGCCCTGCCGTTCACGCTCGACGGCTCCATCCCCCTCATGGCGCGGGCCTGGGCCGTGCGTGGTTTCACTGGCGGTCGGTTCTGAGCCACGTAAGTCGGGCGTCATGATCGCATGGTATAATCTCCGCCATTCGACCGCTGCTCATCTAACGCGCGGAAGGCCGCTAGCTTCCTCAGGAGCGTACTTGTGAAACGGACTTTGATCCTTCTCTTCATCACTCTGATGGCTTTTTTGGCCGCCTGCGGCGGGCAATCCGTCCCCGACGACCTGCGCACCATTCGCCTGCCGATGGGCTACGTGGCCGACCCGCAGTACGCGCCGCTCTACGTGGCCGTGGACAAGGGGTACTTTGCTGAAGAGGGGCTGGCGCTGGAGTTCGACTACAGCTTCGAGACGGACGGCATCGCCCTGGTCGGCGCGGGGGAGCTGCCCTTCGCCCTGGCTAGCGGCGAGCAGGTCGTGCTGGCCCGCGCCGAGGGGCTGCCGGTGACCTTCGTCATGCAGTGGTGGCAGCGCTACCCCATCGCCGTCGTCAGCAAGGCGTCGGCCGGCATCACCACGCCGGCCGACCTGGCCGGGCGCAAGGTCGGCGTGCCCGGCTTCTTCGGGGCCAGCTACGTCGGGCTGGTCGGCCTGTTGGCGGCCAACGGTCTGACGCTGGACGACATCGATGCCAACGAGATCGGCTTCAACCAGGTCGAGTCGCTGCTGACCGATCAGTCGGAGGCGGTCGTCGTCTACATCAACAACGAGCCGGTGCAACTGGCCCAGCGGGGCGAGGCGATCGACGTCATCGCCGTGGCCGACTACGCCAATCTCGTGGCCAACGGCGTGTTGACCAACGAACAGACCATCGCCGAGGAGCCGGAACTGGTCGAGGGGTTTGTGCGCGCCTTTCTGCGCGGCCTGCAAGACACGCTGGACGACCCCGACGCGGCGTTCGAGATCAGCCGCGGTTTTGTCGAGGGGCTGACCGACGACCGCCGCGGCGTGCTCGATGCCTCGCTGGCGCTATGGCGGGCGGAGCCGCTCGGCCGCGCCGACCCCGCCGCCTGGCAGGAGACCCACGATCTGCTGCTGAGCATGGGCCTGCTCGACGCGCCGCTGGACGACGTTGCTACGCTCTACACCAACGAGTTTGTGGCGCGCGCGGAGCCGTAGGTTCGTCATCCAGCGCTTGAGTGCGCCGTTCGGAGGGCAGTGCTTTAGCGCGCTCTTCTGCCGGTGGGCCACGCTAAAGCGCTAAACGACGAGCGAAGAGAGGATATGACCGACGATTTCCTGACCCTGCGCGACGTCGCGCTGACGTATACCGACCATGACGGTGGGCGGCGCGACCAGGTGCTGGCCCGGGTGTCGTTGACCGTGCCGGCCGGGGCGTTTGTGGCGCTGGTCGGCGCGTCGGGCGTGGGCAAGTCGACGCTGCTCCGTGTCATCGCCGGGCTGCTGCCGCCGTCGGCCGGCGCGGTGCGGCTGATGGGCGACGACCCGCGGGCCTCGGCCGCGCCCATCGGCATCGTCTTCCAGCGCGACAACCTGATGCCGTGGCGGACGGTGGCCGAGAACGTGGGTCTACCGTTGGAGTTGAGCCGAGGGCAGGGGAGCAAGGGGGCAGGGAAGCAGGGGGGCGGAGGAGAAGAGTCGTTCACCCCTGCTCCCCCGCTCCCCCGCTCCCCCGCTCTGGTCAAAGATGCTCTCGCTCTTGTGGGACTAGAAGCAGTAGCCGGCAGCTACCCGGCGCAGCTCTCCGGCGGCATGGCCCAGCGCGTGGCCATCGCCCGGGCCCTGGTGCACCACCCGGCGCTGCTGCTGCTCGACGAGCCGTTCGGCGCGCTCGACGCCCTGACGCGCGAGCGCATGGCCCAGGAGTTACTGCGCATCTGGCAGGCGCGGCCGGTGACGGTGCTGATGGTGACCCACAGCATCAGCGAGGCGGTGCTGCTGGCCGACGAGGTGCTGGTGATGAACGGCCGCCCGGCGGCCATCACCGACCGGTTTGCCATCGACCTGCCCCGACCGCGCTCGCCCGAGTCGGCGGCGACTGTCGCCTTTCAGCAGTACGTCGCCGCCATCCGCGGGGCGATCCAGTCTACGTAGATAAGAGAAGGAACCACAGATTACGCAGATTACACAGATTTCAGAAAGGCTTCTGAAATCTGTGTAATCTGCGTAATCTGTGGTTCCTTCTTCTTAATCTGCTTACTGAATTCTGCTTACTGTTTACTACTCCGCAGGCGGCGGGGCGGGGCGCTCGCGGCGGCGCAGGCGGCGGATGATCCAGATGATGAGCGCGAACGGGATGAGGATGAGCAGCAGGATGGGCAGGGCGACGATGACGAACCAGATGAGCAGGTTCGCCAGCGCTTGCAGCGCGCTCACCAGCGTCTCGATCGCCTGCTTGGCCACGCCCGAAGGCTGCCAGCCGGCAACCTGGATCGGCTGGGCCAGTTCGTCCGGCGTCACGTTGACGGTGATGGACGAGAAGGCCGACGACTGCTCCAGGAACTGCATCCGCCCCTTGATGACGGCGATTTCCCCTTCCAGGCGGCTCAACTCGGCGTTGACCGCCAGAGCGTCTTCGACGCGGGTGGCGTCGTCGAGGAAGGCGCGAACACGGGCGGCCGTGGCCTCCAGATTCGCCAGTTGCGACGACAGATCGACGTACTCCTCAGTCACGTCCTGGCCGGAGGTGCTCAGGCTCTCGACACGCACGGCCAGCCCGGCGATGGCGTCCAGCACGCTCTGGAACCCTTCGGACGGCACGCGAATCTGGACGTAGCCCGACTTGGTCGTCTCGCTCGACTGGTAGACGTTGCTGCTGACGACCCAGCCGCCGCCGTTCTCAGCCATCTGGGCGATTTGGGCCAGCGCGGCCTCGGTGTCGGTGGCAACGATGGTCATGTCGGCGTTGCGGATGATGAGGCGCTGCTGGTCGGCCGGGGGTTGCGCGGCCGTGTTGGCGGCCGAGTCCACGATAGCTGACTCGGCCACGGGGGCCATCGTCGCCAAAGCCGGCGCGGGCGCGCCCGCCATGGCGAAATCACCCTCAGCGTAGAAATCGTCTCGCGCAGCTTCCTCAGGTTCCATTTGCTCGACGGCAACGGATCCTGTGGCCATGTCGCCGCCACAGCCCACGGCCAGTAGCGCCAGCGCCAGCAAGGCGACTATCATTATCATTCGGCGTTTCATCTTCACCCTTCCTGTTCGGTCTATCTGTATACGTTTGGCCTATGCCTCTGTCAATAAGACGCCAGCGTGACGCGCATTGTTCCCTCTTCGGGCGTCGCACCTTCTGAGGTGGGCGCTGGGGACGGCGCTTGCATGTTCTTGATAGCCTCGCCCAGAAGGTGCAACGCACTTCGGAAAGTGCGATGCACCGGCCGCGCCCCTGCTCCTCCGCCCCCCTGCTCCCCTGCGCTTCCTACATCCCCTGCGCCAGCCGCTTGATCAGGCGGCGGGGCAAGTTGTGTTGGCGCATTAGCTCCTGTGTGGCAACCACGTCGTAGGCCACGCGGTGGAACGCCAGCGTCATCGCCTCGTCGTCGAGCAGGGCGTAGGCGGCGCGGGGGTCGCCGTCGCGCGGCTGGCCGACGCCGCCAGGGTTGACGATCAGCCGGTGGCGGCTCAGGTCGATCACGTCGCCGTGTTCAACCAGCGTGAAGCTCAACTCACGGGCCGTCTCGTCGAGGACAAAAACGGCCGGCACATGGGTGTGGCCGACCAGGCAGCAGGGCGTGTCGAAGTGGGCGAAGTTGTCCATGGCCGTCGGCAGGTCGAGGATGTACTCCCAGACGGGGTGGCGCGGGCTGGCGTGGGCCAGGGTGAAGGGCGGCGTCACATGCAAAGGTGGCAGGGCTTTCAGGTACTCGCGGTTGTCGGCCGTCAGCATCCGTCGCGTCCAGTTGACCACCATGCGTGCTTCGGCATTGAACTCCTCAGTGTCAAGCTTGCCCAGCACGGCCCAGTCGTGATTGCCGGACAGGGCCAGCGGCTCCAGCGCCCGCAACCGCTCGACGCACTCGTTGGGCTGCGGCCCATAGCCGACCAGATCGCCCAGAAACCAGACGCGGTCATACTGCCCGTCGGCGTCGGCCAGTACGGCCTCGAGGGCGACGAGATTAGCGTGGATGTCGGAGAGGAGGAGGGTCGGCATGGGTAGTTGTCAGTTGTCAGCTATTAGTTGTCAGTAAGCAGTTAACAGTAAGCAGTATTCAGTATACAGTATTCAGTGATCGCAGGTCAGTTTTCAGTATTCAGACTGAATACTGTATACTGCTTACTGCTTACTGCTTACTGTCAATTGTCAACTAACAACTCGCATGGCTATCCTCGACGACCGAACACTCGACTTCGTCAGCACCAGCGTCCCGCAGACAGAGCGGCTGGGCATCCGGCTGGGCGAACTGCTGGAGCCGGGCGACGTTATATGCCTGTCGGGCGAGCTGGGCGCGGGCAAGACGACGTTGGCGCGGGGCATTGGCCGCGGCTGGGGCACGCCGTTGCGCGTCACCAGCCCATCCTACGTTCTGGTCAACGAATACCCTCGCCCGCGCGACGGTAGCACACTCTACCACATCGACGGCTACCGGCTGGAGCAGGCGGCCGACGTCGCCACCGTCGGGTTGGAAGACATCTTCGACAGCGGCGCGGCGGTGATGGTCGAATGGCCGGAACACGTGCTGGCGCTGCTGCCGGAAGACCGGTTGTGGATCACGCTCAGCTATGACAGCCCGACGCGCCGCCGTCTGCGGCTCAATGCCGGCGGCCCGCGAGCGACTATTCTGCTGGGAGATTTTCGCAAGAATGCCTTCGGAGTCTAGGGATTAGGGGCTAGGGATTAGGGATTAGGGAAGAGCGCTCTTCCCCTAATCCCTAATCCCTAATCCCTAAATCTGTGGAATCTGCGTAATCTGTGGTTAAACTCTGGTCTCATGATTCTGGCAATCGACACGGCAACCGATTGGGTCGGCCTGGCCCTCCACGACGGCGCTAGCGTGCTGGCCGAGTTCGGCTGGCGCAGCCGGCGCACACAGACGATCGAGCTGGCGCCGGCGGTGGCCCAGCTTTGGAGCCGGACAGGGGTGGCCCCCAGCGACCTGAGCGCCATCGCCGTCGCCATCGGCCCCGGCTCATACACCGGCTTGCGCGTCGGCCTGGCCCTGGCCAAGGGCATCGCCCTGGCCCAGAAGCTGCCCCTGGTCGGCGTGCCCACGCTCGACATCGTCGCCGCCGCCGTCTGCCGGCTGGAGACGGATCTGGTGGTCGTGGCCGAGGCAGGGCGGACACGCCTATGGGCCGGGCAGTACCAGTGGGCGGCCAAACGCGGTTGGGAGCGGCTGGGCGAGCCGATGCAAACCACCTGGGACGAGCTGGCGGCGCGGTTGCAACTGCCCTGTCTCTTATACACATCTCCGAGCCCACGAGACCGTACTAGATCTCGTATGCCGTCTTCTGCTTGAAAAAAAAAAAGAACCCAATCTAACAGCTGATACTAGCACAACACAGACCATCAATGACTTATCATACAACGCTATCACATGAACCACGAAGTACAGCAGCATACAGTACTATGCTAATGAACGTACACAACAGACATGTATAAA
>CALLZA010000758.1 GCA_937858165.1 uncultured Ardenticatenia bacterium | reverse complement strand
CATTCGTGATTCTCACATGAATGGCTACGACTCTCAATCACGATAGTGTGCTCTCTTGTATATTCGAGATATTGATTTATTATTCGAGGTGTATCTCCTGTGAGCAAGCATACAGACTCGTGTGGGTTATAGGTTTTTTTTTTTTCAAGCAGAAGACGGCATACGAGATCTAGTACGGTCTCGTGGGCTCGGAGATGTGTATAAGAGACAGGGCAAGCGCAAAGTCAATGTGCTCGGCCGCCAATACATCTGGTACGTGCAGGACGGTGGGCGGGCGGCCGTGCCCGATGAGGGGTTCGTGGCCGAGGGGGAGCCGGCTCGCTTTCTGCACATCATTTCCAGCAACAAGCGTTTCATCGTCCATTACCGCTTGCCCCAGCCGGGCGACAAGGCGGCCGTTCTGACCGTGGAAGGGCCTGACTTCCCGCGCGCGCCCGGCGCAAAGCGGGTCGACGTGCCCCGCTGGCGACACGACAGCAACCCGTACCCGACGGCCGACTTCGTGCGCCGGCTCATTGGCTGGTGTCTAGGACTAGAAGAGTAAGAAGCTCACGCAAAGGACGCCAAGAAAGCCAAGGACGCCGAGAAAGACTCTTCTTGGCGTCCTTTGCGTAAGCGCTTCCGCTGCGACTTGAAGGCGCGGCGTGCGTACTGTCTGGTATGATGAACGCTAAGAACCCCCAACTCCAGGCCGTCGGCGCGGAGACGAAGCGCCTGTTGCTGCCCTTGCTCATCATCGTCGCTATCCTGTGGCTGACCGAGATCATCGACCGGCTAGTGTTCCACGGCGCGCTCGACGGGCTGGGCATCCTGCCCCGCCAGGTCGCCGGGCTGCGCGGCATCCCCATCGCCCCGCTGCTCCATGGCAGCTTCGCCCACCTGATGGCCAACACGTTGCCCTTTCTGGCGCTGGGCTTTCTGGTGATGCTACGTCACAGCCGGCAGTTTGTGGCCGTCTCGCTCACCATCATCCTCATCAGCGGCCTGGGCACGTGGCTCATCGCCCCGGCGCACACCGTCCACATCGGGGCCAGCGGCCTCATCTTCGGCTACTTCGCTTTCCTGCTGGCGGCGGCTTACACGGAACGTAGCCCGCGGGCCATCGGGCTGGCGCTGATGGTCATCGTTTTCTACGGGGGGCTGCTCTGGGGCGCTCTGCCGCAGGACGGGCCTATCTCCTGGCAGGGGCACCTGTTTGGGCTGGTCGGCGGTGTGGTGGCGGCGCGGCTATTCGTGCCGCGCCCGGTGCGGATTCGCGTCGATCCGCAGTAGCAACAAGGCGAGCGGCCGTGGGGCTAGACGACGATCGGTTCCTGGGCCGCCCGCTCAAACTGCCGTTGGCCGATGGCCGCCAGCCCAATGCTGATCACGTAGAGCGCCAGCAGCGGGGCCATTGTTAGCAACATCGTCACCGGGTCGATCGATGGCGTTATGATCGCCGCCAGAATGGCGATACCCACCACGGCGATGCGCCACTGTTCCCGCAGCGTCTGCGACGTCACAACGCCCAGCCGGGCTACGAAGTAAATGATGATCGGCATCTGGAAGCCGAGACCGATCCACAGCAGCAGGCGGGTGATGAAGCCAATGTACTCGTCACCCGTCCACTCAGTAGCGAAGACGTCGGTCATGAAGTTAGCCAGGAAGTAGATCGCTGCCGGGGCCAGCACGAACCAGGCGAAGGCGATGCCTAGCCCGAACAGCAGCAGCCCGGCGGGAATGAAGATGTAGATGTAGCGGCGCTCGCGCTTGCTCAATCCCGGCTGAATGAAGCGCCACAGCTCCAGCAGGATGATCGGCATCGCCATAATGATGCCCGCTAGGAGAGCAACGCGGAAGTAGGTCTCAATACCTTCCGTCGGCCGCAGTGTCTGGAGCGTCGCGCCGTCGGGCCGGCTCTGGGCGTAGGGCTGCAAGAGGAACGCCAGCAGCCGCTCGGCAAAGACGAAGCTAGCGGCCGTCGTAATGAGCACAGCGATACCCGCGCGCATCACGTGGACGCGCAGCTCATTCAGATGGCCCAAAATCGACATGACCGGGCCTTCGACGTCGGGCGAGCTGAGGTTGGGGCCTTCTTTGGCGGTCATGAGCTAGTCGGGGTCGTCACTTACGTCGAGCCGTCGGGGGAGCGTAAGCGGCGGGACGGGCGTTGGGCCGTTGGCGCGCGCGGTGCCATTGGCAGCGGTCGGCTCAGGAAACAGGTTGGGGGGGTGATAGACCGGCTCGGCCGGGGCGGCGGTCGGTGGCGGCGAAGACGCGCGTGCCGCCGCCAGCAGGTTGGGCGGCATGATGGCGTTCTGCGCGCTTTTCAGCTCGCGCATGACTTGCTTGCCCTCGGCTGCCGGGCCGCCGGCAATAGTCAGCACCTCCGAACGCAACTCGGCTACCTGACGGCGCAGCTGCTGCAGCTCGTCGAGCGTGTCGCGCAGTTGGCCGTCGGAATCAGTCGAATCCAGCTCGGCGCTCAGCTGACGCAGGAAGGCGCGCGACACCCCTTGCAAGCGCGCCGTCATGAGGCCCAACGTCCGCGCGACGCGAACGATGCGCTCCGGCCCCATGACCATGCCGGCCAGAACAGCCACCAGAATGAGTTCCGGCAGGCCGACGCCAAAGATACTGTCCATCGGCGTAAGTCGACGTTAAGCCTGGGTGTCGCCGTTGGCTTCCGGCTTTTTCTCCGCGGCGTCTTTGCCCGTCTCGTCCTGGCCCTCTTTAATGCCCTGACGGAAGGCAGAAACACCCTTGCCCAATTCGCCGCCCACGCGGGCGATGCGACCGACGCCGAAGATCAGCAGCACGATCGCCAGAATAATCAACCACTCCCAGCCACCGGGTAACATAAGCCATTACTCCTTGTCTTGCGACAAACGTTTCAACATCGATTATACCACTAATCCGGGCTTCCTCTCCGCGCTCATCTGCGTTTCATCTGCGCTGCGGAAGCGCTCACGCATGCGTGAGCAATTCTCCAACCTACGAGCAACTGACGGCTATCTCGCGGAACGCCAGGAACCACGCCGGCAGCGTTGCAAAGCGGTCGCGCGGCTGGCCCAGGCGGCCGATCTCCGCCTGCTGCACCTGGTCGCTCAGCGCGTAGCTGGTCACGTGTTGATAGAGGGTCAGGGCGGGCAAGTCGGCGTCAAACTGGCGCAGGAACGCCTCATAGTAGACAGTGCGCTCGCCTACGGGCAGCAGCTGGCGAGCCGCCTCCAGCGCCTCGCTGGCGCGGCGGTTGTTCCAGCCGCTGTAGTTATGGCCGCGGACGATCGCTTCCTGGCTCCAGAAGTCGTACAGGTCCGGGTCAGCCGGCGGGGCGATGTCGAGCAAGACCGCGTCGAAGTTGCGCTCGGTCAGGGCTGCGTTCAACGCCGGCAAGTCGGGCAACAGCGTCAGTTGCGCATCAACCCCCAGCGCCGCCCACTGCTGGGCGACGGCCTCAGCCACGGCGCGCTGCTCCGGCTGGTCGAGGACCACCAGACGCACGGATAGCGGCGCGCCCTCGCGGAAGCGCATCCCGTCGCCGAACGTCCAGCCGGCCGTGTCGAGCAGGGCCGCGGCCGTCTCCGGCTGAAAGGTGTAGGCGGTCATCAGGTCGGGCCGCGCGGCCCACGTGCCGGGCAAGAACGGCCCTTCGAAGACCAGTCCCTGTCCGCTGAGAACGGTGTCAATCAGCTCGTTGCGGTCCAGCCCATAGGCCAGCGCCTGCCGCACTTCCCGCGCGCGCACTGCCGGCGCGCCCGTCTCACTAAGGTTGAAAAGGATGGTGGTGTAGCGTGGTGCGGCCGAAGTGAACAGGCGCAAGCCCGCGGCTGTCAGCAGTTCCGGCGTCAGCACCGGCGGCAGGTCGTGGGCGGCATGGACTTCACCGGCGCGAAACGCGGCCAGCAGTGCCTCGGGCGTGGCAAAGAAACGAAACTCCAGGTCGCTCAGTTGCGTACCCTCGCGCCAGTAGGCGGGATTGGGCGTCAGGCGCAACCGATCGGCGCTTGGCCAGGACTGGCCCGGCTGAACCATGAACGGCCCCGTGCCAATGGGGGCGCGGTTGAAGTCCGCCTCGGCCAACTGGGCCACATCGACCTCAGCCAGAAGGTGGGCCGGCAGAATGGCGCGGGCTGTGGCCTCGATGAACGGCGCGTAGGGCTGGCTCAGGGTGAATTGGACGGTTTGATCGTCAACGACGGCTATCACGACCGACTGCCACAACTGCCGCAATTCGGCCGCACCGGGGAAGTCGTCGGCCTGCATCAGACCGTAGGTGAAAGCCACGTCGTCGGCGGTGACCGGCACGCCGTCGTGCCATGTCGCCCCCTCGCGCAGCGTGAATGTCAGCGTCAGCCCGTCCTCGCTATAACGATAACGCCACGACTCGGCCAGGGCCGGTGAGAGGCTGCCGTCAGCCTCGACGCTGACAAGGCCATCGAAGATCAGGCCGGTCAGATCGCGGTCGACGGGGTAAGCGTCGTTAAGCAGCGGGTTGAGCGACGCCGGCCGGCCTACCATCCCTTCGACGAAGGTGCCGCCGGCGGCCGGGACGACGGCCGTGCACAGCGCGGCCGACTGAACCTGGTAAGACAGCAGCATCAGCGCCAGGGCCAGTCCGACCAGCGCTAGCAAGCTCTGCCAGCGAATATCGGGTTTCATGAGAACCGGGAGTCCATGCCCGGCCGACCGTCTAGCTGGCCTGCCCCCAGGCCAGAAAGGCCAGCAAAGTGTTCACGAAGAACAGAACGGAGACGGCAATCGTCAGACGATGGAGGACGGATTCAACGCCGCGTCGCGTGCGAAACCCGCCGCTCTCGCCGCCGCCGCCGAGGAAGCCGCCGAGGTCTTGTCCCTTGGCCTGCAAGAGGACAAGCGCGGTCAGAGCCACGGCGAGGATAATCTGGATAATGCTCAAATAGGGCGCCCAGGGCTGTAAGTTCATGGTAATTTCAATCGATTCCTTGATAGGTACCGGCCACGCCGGATATTAGCCTTTCCGAACGGGGAATTATAGCCGAGGGGGGCGCGGCCGTCGAATCCCACAGGCCAGACTAATTTTACCCGGCCCGATTGCCCACATCGCCCCCTGTGGTACACTCCGCGGTTAGCGCTTCCGGCCTACTCCGCTGTCGGCAGTTGGGCGGCGCTGTGGAACGGACCTGTGATCGAATTCAAACAAGTCACCAAGAACTACTACTCCCTGACGGCGCTGCGCGATGTCAGTCTGTCCATTCCCCGGGGCGAAGTGCTGGGGCTGTTGGGGCCGAATGGCGCCGGCAAGACGACGCTGATCAAGCTCATCGCCGGCATTATCAACCCAACGCGCGGCGAGGTCGTGCCCGCCGACGGCCGCACGACGTGGCCAAGCGTCGGTTACAAGCCCGAGCGCCTCCTCTTTCCCGGCCATTTGGCCGTTGGCCAATATCTGGAGCTGGTCGCCGGGCTGTGCAACATCGGCCGGGCACAGATGGACACCGTCGTGCTGGAGAGCCTGGCCCGCGTAAACCTTTTGCCCGCGGCCAACAAGCAAATCAAAACCCTCTCCAAGGGCATGCGCCAGCGGCTCGGCCTGGCCCAGGCGCTTATCGGCGACCCGGAGCTGCTGCTGCTGGACGAGCCGTCCAGCGGACTCGACCCCGAGGGCCAGGAAGAGATTCAGAGCTACATCGAGGAGCTGCGCGGCGCAGGCAAGACGATCCTGATGTCCACCCACCAGTTGCCCGAGGTGACGCGGGTCTGCACCTATCTGGTCATCCTGAAGGACGGTGAGGTGCTCTACCGCAACCCGATGGCCGAGGCGCTGACGCTGCAGCCCCACGTCGCCATTCAGGTCGATAGGCCACTCGACGCCGCGCGCCCCCTGCTGGCCCAGATTCACCCCGACATTGCCGTCGAGGGTAACGAAGTGGTCTTGCGCAACGAATCGATCGCCATGCGCCGCCAAATTCTGTCGGTGCTCATCAATCAGGGGTACGACATCGTCCGCGTCGAGCAGCGGCGCATGACCCTGGCCGAACTCTATGCCGAGGCAGTCCAATGATGCAGCGCGTCTGGAGTCTGACCGCTTACTTCACCAAGAGCCTGTTCTTCTCGCTGACGGGCCTCATGCTGCTTATCCTCACCCTTGTCTACTGGGTGGTCTTCTTCCCGCCCGGACAGGGGACGCCAGACGTGGAGAACTACGTCATCCTTATCGGCGCCTTCGGGGCCACGGCGACGTTCCTCGCCGCGCTATCGCTCAGTGGGCGCGCCGCCCGATTGGAAAACTACCCCCTGCTCGTCCGTCTGCCGAGCCGCATCGAGTACCTGGCGGCCGTCATCCTTAGCGCGCTCATTCTGGGCGTGGGCTTGCAACTGTTGGTGGCTGGGCTGGCGCTCATTCGCGGCCCGGAGATGGCCGGCCACTGGCTGATGCTCCCGCCGCTCTGGCTGTCGATCCACATCCTGGCCGCGGTGCTGGCCCTCCACGCCTCCGACCTTGTTACCGCCGGCTGGTCGCGGGTCATCATCTTTGGTCTGCTGGCCGTGCTGCTCATCCTGAAGGGCGTGACCACAAGCCCCGACGCGTGGCTGGTGGAGCGGCTCTACGATCTGTCAGGCGTGCTGCTGGAGATCAATCTGGTCGCGTTGTCCAACGCGGTAGACACGCTCTCTATCTGGCTTAGTGGGCCAACGCTGAGCGCTTTGTCGCAGGGGGCAGCGGTCATCTTCTGGCCCTTCCAGGCGATGAGCGACGCTGTCTTCGCCGGGGGGTTTACGCCGTCGCAAGCTCTGGCCCCGGCGGTGCTGCTGCTCTACGGTTCTATCCTCTTCCTGATCGCCGCCACGCTCTTCGCCGGCAAAGACCTCGACTTCACCGAATAAGGGATTAGAGGCTAGGGATTAGGGGAGAGCGCTCTGCCCTAATCCCTAGCCTCTAATCACTAGCCCCTTCCCTACTCGTCTTCGTCGTGGTCGGGGAAGTAGGTGCTGTTGAGGAAGTTGCGCAGCGCGACCTGGGCTTCCGGCTGGAGCGCCTCGGCGAAGTAGACGTGGCGATAGCCGTAATCGAAGGCCACGGCGCGCGGCTTCTCGCTGAGGTAAAACGACGTCACGTGCTCCATGCCATACGTGTCGGTATTGCCCCAGATGGAGATCGGCCGGCGCAAGATCAACTCCTCGCGGTTGATGAACAGGATTTCGCGGCTGGCAGCGTAGGTGGCCCACTGGCGGGAGAGGAAGCGGCCGAAGCGAAACAGAATGAGCAGCAACCCCAGCAGCATAACGGCGAAGACGAACGCCCAACGCTCGCCCGAAAAGGCTACACGAGCCAGAAAGACCAGCCCGCCGATCAGCATGACCAACCACGCGACTTCCAGGATCGAGTAGATGACGAATAGCGCCCAGTCGCGCCGGACGGGCAGAACGATCTTCAAGCGTTGCGGCGACTGCTCAAAGCGCGCGCCGCTAATCATCGGCAAGTTCTCAACCATAGTTCCCCATTATAGCCCCTAATCCGCGTTCATCCGCGCAATCAGCGCCATCCGCGTTCCATTCTTCTGCCGGTTGCCGCCCGCCCGTCCGACGCTACAATCCCCGACCATGCAACGCGCCCGCCATCTCCTGCGCTCATCGGTCGTCGTCATCGCTCTCTTCGCCCTGGGCAAGGTCGTCGGCCTCTTCCGGGCGCGCTTCGTGGCTCAGGCGTTCGGCGCCGGGGCGGAGTATGACGCCTTCACCGCCGCCAACCAGTTGCCTGAGCTGTTCTTCGCCGTCATCGCCGGCGGCTCGCTGGCCGCGGCCCTGATCCCGGTCTACAGCCAGTATCTGTCGCGCGAAGGGCGCGACGCCAGTGCCCGTCTGGCCCACACCATCCTGACGCTCGTCCTATTGGTGCTGGGCACAGTGTCGGCCGCCGGCATCCTGCTGGCTCCGTGGCTGACAACCCACGTGCTTGTGCCCGACTTTTCGCCCGAACAGCAGCTCCTGACGGCGCGAATCATGCGCGTTATTCTTGTCCAGACAACCATCTTCGGCTTCAGCGGCGCGCTCGGCAGTCTGTTGAACGCCCACCAGCACTTTGCCCTGCCCGCGCTGGCCCCGTTGTCGCTCGACATCGGTTACTTTGTCGGCCTCTTCGTCTTCGTGCCGCGGCTGGGCATCATTGGCCTGGCCTGGGGCACGGTCGTCGGCGCGCTGTTCCACGTCCTCATTCAACTGCCAGCGCTGTGGCGCTACCGCATCGGCTACCGACCGGCGCTCGACCTGCGCCTGCGCGGCGTGAGCGAGATCATCCGCCTGATGGGGCCGCGCATCGTCACCCTGGGCACGATCCAGTTTGCCGACCTGTTTATCATCCGCCTGGCCTCGGCCCTGCCCACCGGGGCCACGTCGGCCTACTTCTATGGCTACGCTCTCATGCAGTTTCCCCAGACGCTGTTCGGCACGGCCATCGCTTTGGTTGTTTTCCCCACCCTGGCCGAGCTGTACAACGCCGACGACATCGCCGGGCTGCGGCGGGCGGCGGCGCAGACGCTCAGCATCGTCTGGACGCTGACACTGCCGGCGGCGGTGGCCACAGTGCTGCTCGGCCGCCCCATCATCGTGACACTCTTCCAGGGCGGCGCGTTCGACGAACAGGCCACGCAACTCGTCTTCGCCGTGCTGGTGGCCTTCAGCGGGCGCATCGTCGCCGAATCGACCCTCGACGTGGTGGCGCGGCTGTTCTACGCTCGTCACAACACATTTGTGCCGATGATCGCCTATCTTGGCTGGCTGATCGTCACCATCGCGGCCATCTACGCCCTGGTCGACGGGCGCGGCGTCGTCGGCCTGGCCCTGGCAACGACATTGAGCTTCACCCTGCTGGCCCTGACGCTCCTAGAGCTTAACCGGCGCGCCCTCGGTGGTCTGGGCGGGCGGACGCTGCCGCTGGCCTTTCTGCGCGCGGCAACCGGCGCGGCGGTCATGGGCGCGGCCATTGTGCTCGTTGGCCGCGTCGTGTCGGGCACGCTGCCCTTTCTGCTCGTCGGCGGCGGAGTCGGCGCGGCCGTCTACGTGGCCACGACGTGGCTGTTGGGCGGGCGCGAATTACAGCAACTGTGGCAGACGGCGCGGGCCGGCGCAGGCTGATCCAGCCTTATCTTTTTGATTGAACGATTGTTCAGTTTTTTAACTTCGGTCTTGACGGCGGCGAACATCTGTGCTATTATGTTGACATTGGCCGCGCTCGTCCCCCGGCGTTGCGCCCAAGAGCCTTAGTCTCACCAGCATCCAAATAGGAGTTATCCCATGTCCCGCACGAACGGCAGCAATGCCATTGACGGCCGCATCGCCACGCTCGACAAGACCATCGATTCGCTGACCAAGCGCTTCGGCGAAGGCACAATCATGCGCCTGGGCGAGGCCCAGCATCTGAACGTCCAGACCATTCCAACCGGCTCCATCTCGCTCGACATCGCGTTGGGCGTGGGGGGCGTGCCGCGCGGCCGTATCGTCGAAATCTACGGCCCCGAGTCCTCCGGCAAGACCACCCTCTGCCAGCACATCGTCGCCGAAGCCCAGAAGCTCGGCGGCATCTGCGCCTACATCGACATGGAGCACGCCCTCGACCCCTCCTACGCTGCCAAGTGCGGCGTCAACATCGACCAGCTCTACGTCTCCCAGCCCGACACCGGCGAGCAAGCCCTGGAGATCGCCGACGCCCTCATCCGCTCCGGCACCATGGACATCGTCGTCATCGACTCCGTCGCCGCCCTTGTCCCCCGCGCCGAGATCGAGGGCGAGATGGGCGACAGCCACGTCGGCCTGCAAGCCCGCCTCATGAGCCAGGCGCTGCGCAAGCTCTCCGGGGCCATCAAGCAGACCAACACCGTCGTCATCTTCACCAACCAGTTGCGCGAGAAGATCGGCGTCATGTTCGGCAACCCCGAGACGACCACCGGCGGCAACGCCCTCAAATTCTACGCCTCCGTGCGCCTGGACATCCGCCGCATCCAGGCCATCAAAGCCGGTAACGACGTCGTCGGCAACCGCACCCGTGTCAAGGTCAAGAAGAACAAGGTCGCCCCGCCCTTCACCGAGTGCGAGTTCGACATCATGTACAATGAGGGCATCTCCCGCAGTGGCGACGTGCTCGACCTGGCAACGACCTACAACATTGTCGACAAGCGCGGGGCGTACTTCCGCTACAACGACGTCCTCCTGGGCCAGGGGCGCGAGAATGCCAAGGTCTATCTGTCCGAAAATCCGGCCGTGCTGGCTGACCTGGAGCGCCGTATCCGCACCGAGGCACGCCTGGCCCCTGTCAAGCTGGACGACGACAACGAGGCCGAAGGGATCGCAGTCGAAGCCGGCGAGTTCTAGGAGAAGACCGCACGCCAAGAACGCCAAGGACGCAAGAAGAGTATCTCCTTGGCGCTCTTGGCGTCCTTCGCGATCTTTGCCTGAGGTCTTCCTAATTCAGCGTTAGCCACGTTGTAAGCTGTGTCGTCTACACTACACTCCATTGGCGGTGGGTAAGGTGCTGCTCCAAATGGTTGACACCCGCGCGTCCATTGCTATAATCCTTCGGAATCAGATTAACACCGGCAATGTTCTACCCCCGTTGAACAAAGCATAAACCAATCCTATTCCGCGCGGCGTCGCCGCGCGATACCCTAATGCCATTGCAGGAGAGTTCTGTCATGAGTGCAGACGTTATTGAAGCGACCACCGAAGAAACCACCACCGCCCCGACGAGCTTCGCCGACCTGAAGCCCAAAATGCAGCTCGGCGGGACCGTCAAGCGGCTGGAACTCTACGGTGCGTTTATCGACCTCGGCCAGGGCCTGACCGGCCTGATTCACGTCTCGAAACTCGGCGGCGAGCAAGTCAACCGCGTTTCCGACGTGCTGAAGGAAGGGGATGAGGTCATGGTGTGGGTCGAGAAGGTGGACCCGGAGCGCCAGCAGATCATGCTGACGATGGTTCCACCGTTGGCTGTCGATTGGACAGAACTCCAAACGGACCGCCCCTATTCCGGCAAAGTGACTCGCCTGGAGAACTTTGGCGCCTTCGTCAATATCTGTCTCTTATACACATCTCCGAGCCCACGCGACCGTACTAGATCTCGTATGCCGTCTTCTGCTTGAAAAAAAACAACGATCAAACGCTCTTACCATACTGTACATTACATCCAACACGATAGAGAA
>CALLZA010000757.1 GCA_937858165.1 uncultured Ardenticatenia bacterium | reverse complement strand
CCTTTATCTGCCGCTTCTGTATTGTTTTTTTTCTCTGATGTTTTACTTTGTTATTTAGTTTATGTTAGCTCCTCATCTACGCTAGTTGGTGCGTGTTTTTTTTTTAATGATACGGCGACCACCGAGATCTACACTAGATCGCTCGTCGGCGGCGTCAGATGTGTATAAGAGACAGATTCTTGCCGCGGGCCAGTTCGTTGAAGTACGCCAGGTGGTCGGGATGAGTGCGCAGCGCGGCGACGGCCGTCCAGCCCACGGCCAAGACCAGCGCCGCCCGCGCCAGACGGCCGCGCGCCACGGGCAGCCCCCAGAGCCAGGCCGCGCCCTGCCCGCCCAGAAGCATGAGGAAGGGAATGGCCGGCAGGGCGTGGCGGTAGCCAAAGTTTAGCCTGCTAACGGCGGCCACGGCCAACAGGACGGCCGCCGGCAGGGCGACAAAGGCTACTGACCGCCAACGGCCGGCCGCTGGCCGCTGACTACTGACCACTGACCGCCACAGGACGACGGGCACAAGCAGGAAGAGGGCCAGTTGCAGCAGCGGCGTCTTCAGCAGGAGCGTCACCGGGAAGTAGAGCCAGGAGCCGACCGGGGCAATGCGGCCGAGGAAGAAGTTGGCGTGGCTGGTTTCGACTTCGGTCAACAGCAGCCGCCACGCCTCCCAGTAGGCGGGCATGGGCAGGGCGGCGCGTGTCTCGAAGCCGTAGAGTGCCCACAACACCAGCCCGGCCACCGGCAGCATGGCCAGCCAGACCAGCCCCGGCCGCGCCCACCCGTAGGGGCGGGTCTTACGGTCGCCCCAGCCCACCGGCCAGACCGCCACGTAGGCCAGGACGAACGTGATTGGCAACAACAACACGCCGGTCAACTTGGCCGCCAGGGCCAGCCCCAGAGCGACGGCGGCCACCAACCAGTGCCCCCAACTGGGCCGCCGCCAGTAGCGCCACCAGGTGTAGACGGCGGCGAACCAGGTGAGCGTGGCTGCCATGTCGGTCGTCAGCAGCGCGGCGGCGGCCAGCAGGTTGGGCGACAGGGCGTAGAGGGCCAGGACGATGCCCGTTGCCGGGCGGTGGCCATTGGTTAGCGTCCAAGTCCAAGCAGCCAGCAACGCGCCGAGCAGGACGCCCATGAGGACGACGACGTAGCGGCCGAGCCAGACAACGCGATCGGTCGGCAGGTCGTCGCGCCAGGTGTATTCGCGGCCGATGTCGTACGGGTTGGCGCTGGGCCAACTGGGCGACTGCGTCACGTCGGGCAGTAACCCTTCCGTGCCCAGCAGGTCGCCTACCAGCCGGTAGGTCAGCGGTACGTGCATCTCCGGCAGGGCCATGACGCCCGTCTGCTGCATGGCGACACTGTGAACCAGGTGTAGCGGCTCGTCGGTCGTGACGGAGTTGCATCCGGCCGTGTCCAGCGCTAGGGCGAAGAACAGCAGCAGCGCCGCGACGGCGAGCGTGCGGTGGTAATGGGGGCGCATGCGGGGGATTATAGCAGTAAGCAGGCAGTAAGCAGTCTGGCTACTGCTTACTGACAACGGCCATTCTGTGTAATCTGTGAAATCCCTTGCCCTGTGGCACAGGACAGTGGCGCGGGCGGCGCGGAGACGGTAGACTTGCGTGAACCAGTGAAAATGCCCACGGCCGAACCGCGCCGCCGGAATTTCACCCCAATGAAGGAGCTTTGAGAAGTCAGGCATGAAGAAGAGATTTGTGGTTCCCGCGTGGGTATTGCTGCTCACGATTGTGTTGTTGCTGGCTGCCTGTGGCCCGGCCACGCCGCCCGAGGACGCCACGGCCGAAGCTGGTGGCGAGCCGGTGGCGACCGAGGAAGCGACCGGTGACGAGGCGGCGACCGACGAGGAAGCAGCCATCGATGAGGCCCCGGTCGGCATCCCAACCGTTGAGGGCGAGACGACGACCACCGACAGCGGTCTGGTCTACATTGAGACGCTGGCCGGCGACGGCCGCACGCCCGAAGAAGGCGACATCGTGACGATGAACGTCGTCGGCATGCTCGAAGACGGCACCGTCTTTGCCGACACCTACACCGATGGCGTGCCCATTACCGCCACGGCGACCGACGAAGACCTGTTCGCCGGCTGGAAGGAAGGGCTGCTGTTGATGCAGGAAGGCGGCAAGGCGCGGCTGGTCATTCCGCCCGATCTGGCCTTTGGTTCCGAGGGGGCCGGCGGCGTCATCCCGCCCGATGCCACGGTGACAATGGACATCGAACTCATTAGCGCCGAGGCCCCGCCGACGCCGACGGCCGTCGATGAGGCCGACCTGACCTCGACCGACAGTGGCTTGCAATACTACGACATTACCGTCGGCGAGGGCGACATGCCCGTCGAGGGGCAGGAAGTTGTCGTCAACTACGTCGCCTGGCTCCAGGACGGCGAGCAGTTCATCGCCTCGTCCGCCAACCAGGGCGGCGAGCCGCTGACGTTCGCGCTGGGCAGCGACGCCGTCTTCCCCGGCTGGGAAGAGGGCGTCTCCACGATGCAGAAGGGCGGCAAGCGCTTCCTGGTCATTCCGGCCGACCTGGCCTTGGGCGAAGAGGGCGGCGGTAGCATTCCGCCGGGGGCGACGCTGCTGATGGAGATCGAGTTGATCGACGTTCTGCCGCTCGTCCTGCCGACTTCGGTTGACGAGGCCGACTTCACTACGACCGAGAGCGGCCTGAAGTACTACGACATCGTCGAGGGTGACGGTGACGAGGCGGCGTCGGGTATGTCGGTGACGGTCGATTACACCGGCTGGCTGACCAGCAACGTCAAGTTCGACAGCTCGCTCGACGCCGGGCAGCCGTTCACCTTCACCCTGGGCAGCGGCGGCGTCATCCCCGGTTGGGACGAGGGCGTGGCCGGCATGAAGGTCGGCGGCAAGCGACAACTGGTCATCCCGGCCGAGTTGGGCTATGGCGAGACGGGCGGCGGCATCATCCCGCCCAACGCGACGCTGATCTTTGAGGTGGAACTGCTCGAAGTGGCGGAAGCGCCGACGGAGTAGTCTGAATTAAGAACCTCACGCAAAGCACGCCAAGAGAATATCTTGGCGTGCTTTGCGTGAGGTGTTTTGAAGGGCCAGAGAGATAAATCGCTCTGGCCCGTTTTAGTTACATCAGTCCGTTCATCAACTCGCCCAGCACGTCCCGCCCCGGCCGCAGCCGCTCATCACCCAGCGATACCAACGGCGCGTCCACCATCCGGCTGGCCTCGGCCAGCGACGGCCGCGACGGGTCGTAGTAGACCAGCCCGGTGATGAACTCCCGCTGCGCCTGCGCCCATTGCAGCCGGTGCATCGCCCCCAACCGGTCGGTCGGGTCGTAGTCCGTCTCCAGCTTGCGCAGCTTGATCAGCGCGCCGTCGTGCATCTCGACCACGCGCATCTCGCCGGGGTCGTAGGCCTCCACTTCGATCTCCGCCTCTTTGGGCACGAAGCCGATGGCGTGCAGCGGAACCTCGTGCTCCTTGCCATAGGCGTAGCTCTTGGTCGAACTGTCATCGTTGTTGAAGGCCACGCACGGGCTGATGATGTCCAGCACGGCCGTGCCGCGATGGCTGAGAGCGGCCTTCATCAGCTCGCGCACCTGGGCCGCGTCGCCGGAGAAGGAGCGGGCCACGAAGCCGCAGCCGGCCAGGATCGCTTCCATGCAGATGTCGATGGGCGGGAAGTCGTTGGTGCCGGCGTACTTGAGTTCCTGCCCTTCGTCGGCCGTAGCCGAAAACTGCCCCTTGGTCAGCCCATAGACGCCGTTGTTCTCCACGACGTAGACCATGCGCACGTTGCGCCGCAGCAGGTGCTTGAACTGCCCCAGCCCGATGCTGGCCGTGTCGCCGTCGCCGCTAACGGCGATGGCGTTCAGATGGTGGTTGGCCATCAGCGCGCCGGTGGCCAGCGAGGGCATGCGGCCGTGGAGCGTGTTGAAGCCGAAGCTCTGCCCCAGGAAGTAGGCCGGCGACTTGCTGCTGCAACCGATGCCGCTTAGCTTCAGCATCTCGTGCGGCCGGACGTTGAGTTCGTAGGCGACCTGCACGATCTGGTTGGCGATGGAGTTGTGGCCGCAGCCCTGGCACAGCGTCGAGGGCAGCCCCTTATAGTCGGCCTGAGCCAGGCCAATCGCATTCACGCGCGCCCCGCGCGCCGGCGTCATTTCGGTCATGGTGTGTCTCCGCTTTTCAGGATTCAGTCTGAATACTGGATACTGAATACTGCTTACTGCCCACTGATCACTTCCCGATTGTGCCCATCATGCCCCATATCGGTCAGCCCACTGTCGCCGCGGGGCATGCCGTTACCGGGGGAGAGGGAGCCATCACCGGGCAGGTCTAGCTCGGTCGCGCCCTCCTTGCGGGCCTGGGGCGAGCCGCCGGCCGGTATCCGGCGGGGGCGTAGCTGCTCCTGGGCCATCAGCGCGTCGACCACCCACCGCGCGGTCAGCGGCATCCCGTCCAGGTGGGCCAGGGGGACAAGGCGCGTGGCCAGGGCGGGCAACTCAGCCGACAGGATGGTGTGCAACTGCCCGTCACGGTTCAGTTCGACCACATACGTTCGTTCGTGGCGCTCAATGAACGCCTCGACTTCGCCATTGATGGGCAGGGCGCGCAGCCGCAGGAAGCTCGTCGGGATGCCCGCCGCCGTCAGCCGGTCGCGCGCCTCGCGGATGGCCGGCTCGGTCGTGCCATAGGCGATAAGGCCGATCTCCGCCTCGGGCGCGGCCCCGACCATCGGCCCGGGCACCAGGTCGCGTGCCGTGTCGAACTTGCGCGCCAGCCGCAGCATGTTGGCTTCCCAATCCTCCGGCCGCTCGCTGTAGACGGCAGCGTCGTTGTGGCCTGTGCCGCGGGCAAAGTAGGCCGCCCGCGGGTGGGGGTTGCCGGGCAGGGTGCGATAGGGGATGCCGTCGCCGTCGATGTCCTTGTAGCGGGCGAAGCCGCGCTCGGCCACGTCGTCGGCCGACAGCACCTTGCCCCTGTCTCTTATACACATCTCCGAGCCCACGAGACCGTACTAGATCTCGTATGCCGTCTTCTGCTTGAAAAAAAAAAAATACTGCAATTCCTGGTGTAGCTGTGTAATGCGCAGCTATCAGTATCAACACCGGTGGCGAAGTCGGGTCTATGGGCAGTAACTTACGCTGAGGAGCAAATTAGTGGCTAGTCAACACGCATATGTACCCAAACTATCCCTGATACTACATTCAGCCCAACTCTCCG
>CALLZA010000756.1 GCA_937858165.1 uncultured Ardenticatenia bacterium | reverse complement strand
GCTCAATGACACTCACCCCGTCGTGGCTATCCCCGAATTGATGCGCCTGCTGATGGACGAGTTCGGGCTGGGCTGGTATCAGGCCTGGGACATCACCCGCCGCACCTTCGCCTACACCTGCCACACGCTGATGCCCGAAGCGCTGGAGAAGTGGCCGGTGCATCTGTTCGAGCGTCTGTTGCCGCGCCACACGGAGATCATCTACGAGATCAACCGCCGTTTCCTGAGCGACGTCAGCGCGCGTTTCCCCAACGACTACAGACGCATCAGCCGCATGTCGCTCATCGAGGACGGCCACGAGCGCCAGATACGCATGGCCCATCTGGCCGTCGTCGGCAGCTTCTCAGTCAACGGTGTGGCCGAACTACACTCCGAGCTGTTGAAGGAGCGCGTCTTCCACGACTTCTATGAGCTGTGGCCGGAGCGGTTCAACAACAAGACCAACGGCGTCACCCCCCGCCGCTTCATCCGCCAGTCGAACCCCCGCCTCTCGGCGCTGGTCACGGCGCGCATCGGCGACGGCTGGCTGCGCGACCTCGACCAGTTCACCCGGCTGGAGCCGTATGCCGACGACGCCGCTTTCCGCGCCGAGTGGCGGGCGGTGAAGGCAGCCAACAAGGCCGATCTGGCCCAGGCCATCGCCGCGCGGGCCGGCGTCACCGTCGATCCGAACTCGATGTATGATGTCATGGTCAAGCGGTTGCATGAGTACAAGCGGCAGCTCATGAAGGCGCTGCACATCATCACCCTCTATAACCAGTTGCGCGACGACCCGTCGCTCGACATCGTCCCGCGGACGTTCATCTTTGGGGCCAAGGCGGCCCCCGGCTACTACATGGCCAAGCTGATCATCAAGCTGATCAACTCCATCGGCGAGATGGTTAACGCCGACCCGTTGGTGGCCGACCGGCTGAAGGTCGCCTTCCTGCCCAACTTCAACGTGACGCTGGGCGAGATCATCTACCCGGCGGCCAACCTCTCGGAGCAGATCTCCCTGGCCGGCAAGGAGGCGTCGGGCACAGGCAACATGAAGCTGGCCCTGAACGGCGCGCTGACCATCGGCACCTATGACGGGGCCAACATCGAAATTCTGGAGCGCGTCGGCGCGGAAAACTTCTTCCTGTTTGGTCTGCGCGTCGAGGAGGTAGCCGAACTGCGCGCCGCCGGCTATCAGCCGCGTCAGTACTATGAGGCCGACGAAGAGTTGCGCCGGGCCATCGACCAGATCGGCGACGGGACGTTTGCCGACGGCGACCCGACGGCGTTCGCGCCCATCGTCCGCTCGCTGCTCGACCGGGACGAGTTCATGGTGCTGGCTGACTATCGCGCCTACGTTGACTGCCAGGCGCAGATCGATCGCGCCTTCCGCGACGAAGAGGCGTGGACGCGGTCGTCCATCCTCAACGCCGCCCGCTGCGGCTTCTTCTCCTCCGACCGGGCCATGCGCCAGTATGCCGAGGAGATCTGGAAGGTGCGGCCGTTGCCGGTTAAATAAGAAGCAGGGGGGAAAGGGAGCAGGGGAGCGGGGGAGATTCTTTTCACCCCTGCTCCTCTGCTCCCCCGCTCCCCTGCGGTCAACAGTATCGTAAGTATCATAGGAGGCACACATGTCCTACATCATCGCTATCACCTTTGCCAACCCCCACGAGGCGGAGCGTGTTCGCCATTCGCTGAGCGAGGTCGAACAGCAGGGGCAACTGAATCTGGACGACTCGGCCATCGTCATCAAGGACAGCCACGGCCGCATCCACGTCCACAACGAGATCGACCGCGGCATCAAGGTCGGTGCGCTGGGCGGCGGCATGCTGGGGCTGCTCATCGGCTTCATCTTCGGCGGGCCGATTGGCAGCATGCTCGTCGGTGTGTTCGGCGGGGCGCTGATGGGTTCGCTGGCCCAGATGGGCGTGGACAAGGGGTTCATGCAGGACGTGGAGGAAGCGATGTCGCCCGACTCGTCGGCGCTGTTCTTCCTGCTGCGCGACGACGAACCCGACGCGGCCATCGCCGCCCTGGAGCCGTATCAGGGCACAGTCTACCATACGTCCCTCTCGCCGGAAGATGAGGCGATGTTGCGAGAGGCTTTACTGCGCTAGGCCAGGGCTGACAAGTGGGCCGCCTCTCGTTTCGTGTTTGCGGCGAAACCGCCGGGCGTCCCCCTGTCAGGTCTGTGGCGAAGTTGATAAGGAACGCACCCGAATGACCAAACCACCCAACACCGACACGATCATGGCCCTGGCCAAAGTAATCATCGCCGCCGCCTGGGCCGACGGCGAAATCACCGAGGACGAGGAGCTAAGCCTGAAGGACCTGCTCTGGCGACTGCCGGAAGTCCACGCTCGCCAGTGGGATGAGCTGGCTATCTACCTCGACGCGCCGGTGGCGGCCGACGAGCGCCAACGGCTCATCGCCGCGTTGCAAGCCCAGCTGAGCACCGCCGAGCAGCGCGAACTGGCGCTGAGCAAGCTGGATGAACTGGTCAGCGCCGATGGCGTCGTGTCGGAGCAGGAGCGAGCGGTGGTGGCCGAAGTGCGGGCGGCGCTGGAGTCGGCCGACGTGGGGTTGTGGGGGTCGCTGTCGCGGCTGCTCATCGGCCGGCGCGCCCAGGCCACGACCGCCGCGCCCAACCGCGAGGCGTACCTCAATGACTTTGTCCGCAATCGCGTCTACTACCAGTTGCGCCAGCAGTTGGCCGCGGGCGGCGTCGTCTGGGACGCTGTCTCTTATACACATCTGACGCTGCCGACGAGCGATCTAGTGTAGATCTCGGTGGTCGCCGTATCATTAAAAAAAAAAAGAAGTGAGACCTCTGTGGTCGCATCACGATAGAAACAATCTAACGTGCATCACGACTCGTCCAAAATGACCAGCAAGCGAATCAAGATGTTGAGAGTGCTATAAGGGAAAAAGCATACAGAGAAGCAGGAGTAAGA
>CALLZA010000755.1 GCA_937858165.1 uncultured Ardenticatenia bacterium | reverse complement strand
TGCTCAGTCTTGTTATTGTTGTTTTTCTGGTTGGTGTCTGATACCACCATCTGATAGCTGTCTGGTTTGTATCTTTACTTGTCTCTGTTACTATCTTGTATTCCTGTGTTCTTTACTTAGTTTTTTTTTTTTCTTTTGTTTCTTTGTTGTTTTTTTTTCAATCAGAAGACGGCATACGAGATCTAGTACGGTCTCGTGGGCTCGGAGATGTGTATAAGAGACAGAGCCCATAGGGCGAAGCGGCCAGCCCCACCGGCGGGCCAAGCGCCACATCGCCTAGCGGCAACAGCCGCCCCAACGGCGCGCCGGCGGCGTCCCGCGCTTCCAGCAGTTGAATCTCCGCGCCTTCCTCGTAAACGCCCAAAGCTAGCGAGAAGCTCAGCGGCGGCGTGCCCGGCGGCAGAGGCAGGACGTGGTAGGTGATCACCGCGTCGCCCGGCCGCCACCGGCCCACCGGCGCGCCGTCGCCGTTCAGCAGGGGGGTGTCGTGCTGGGCCACGACCTCGCCCGTCAGCGGGTCGCGCAGGACGAGCGAAGCAACACCATCGGTTGCCGCTTCTTCCAGCCGCCAGCACAGCGCCACAGCCACGGCCGTATCCGACGACGCCCCCTGGCCCAGCCACGCCCCAGTCAGCGCCAGTGGTCCGAAGCGCGTTGTCGGCCGAGCCACCTCCGGCGCGTCACAGGTGGGCAGCGGCCCGGCGCGAGCGCCCAGCTGGTACGCCTTTACTACCACGTCGCCGAAGTCGGTTGTCGCCGCCCAGTGGCCGCGACGCGCCAACTCGAACGGCAGGCGGTTTTGCCAGTCGCGCGTGCCGCGTGGATAGTCGAGGACGAAGACGTGGCCCGAACGGGCGCACGGCTCGCCGGCGGTACAGGCGAGAGCGACCGTCAGGTCGGCATTGGGGTCGTGGGAAGATTGGGTGACGGCGGGCATCAGAACCGGCGTCGCGCCGCGATACTCGAAGGGCAGTGACCAGTCGGTATCCGGGATGAGGATAAGGTCGTCGGGAGCGGCCGTGGTCTCCAGGAAGCGGGCCGCGCCGCGCACGTCGGGTTTGGCCACCGACGAATCGAAGAAGTACTGTCGTAAGCCCCACACGCTCAGGACCACGAGGCACAGCCCCAGCAGCGCGGCGGCCAGGCGACGCCACCGCGACCCGGCGACGGCCATCAGCAGCGCCGCCAGCGGCACGAGCAGCACGGCGAACATGGTGATGTAGCGCGGGTGGGAGAAGGAGCGCACGCTCCACACCAGCAACCCGCCCAACAGGGGCAGCGCCCAGAAGGCGGCGACGCGCAGCACCTCACCGACCTGCCCCTTCGGCTCGCCGGCATCCTGCCGGCGCTTCAGCCAGTCACCGCCCACGGCCGCCAGCAAGCCGCCCACCAGCAGCGCCGTCACGGCCGCTGCCCATCGCACGAACGGGCTGCCGAGCGCCCCGGCCAGCCCTGTCAGATGAAACACCCACACCTGCGCCAACAGGAACGGCAGCGGCACAGGCTCCGTGGTGAACGTCCCGGCGGCGGCCTCGGCCTGCACGGCCGGCCAGTTGGCGGCCACGGCCAGCAGCCACGGCAGGCTGGCCGCGCCGACCACCATCCAGGTCAACAGCCAGCGGCGCAACCCAGCCCAATCGCGCCGCCGCCACAGGACGAACACGCCCCATGCACCGACCGCGGCCACGCCGAATAGGGCGATGTAGTGGAGGTGGAGGGCGAACCAGGCGATGATAGCGATGGCCAAGACCTCAGAGGTCTCAGATGACCTCTGAGGTCTATCCAGCCAGCGCCCGGCCAGCAGCAGCAGCGCCAGGTAGACCACCGGCAGCAAGGCGTAGACGCGAATCTCCTGGCTGTAGACGACCGCCAGCGGCGACAGCACCATCAGCCCGGCGGCCAGCCAGGCGGCCGCGCTGAAGCGCTCGACTTCGAACCGCGTCTGGCGACCCCAACAGCCGGCAGCAGCGAAGACCAGGGCCACCGGCAGCAGCCCGGCCAGCACGCTCAGGTAGCGACCGGTGAACGGCGACACGCCAACGAGAGCCAGCCACCCCTTGAGCAGGAAGAAGTACAGCGGCGGATGAATGTTGTTCAGCCGATCGCGGACGATGTCGGCCGCGCTCGATGTGGCCAGATGCAAACTGATACCCTCGTCCCACCACAAGCTCTGCCCGTCCAGGCGGTAGAGGCGCAGGGCGTAGGCCCCCAGCAGCAGGAGCAGGATAGCGGCGAGCGAGCGCTTAGACACGTTCACGGCGCGACCACGTTGAGCGTCCACGGCAGAATGAGATAGTCGGCCGTTGTACCGTCCAGCGGCAGGCGGCGGCCGTCGTCGGCGGTGTAGAGGCCCAGCCGCACGCGATACACGCCGGGCGTCAGATCGGCCGGCAGCGTCAGCGACACGCGGTCTTCGATGACTTGGCCCACGTCCCAGATGTCGCTCGGCAGCCCACCCGGCCAGTGGTCGGCCGAGAGAACGGTGTCGCCGGCCTCGTTCAGGACGTGGAGGAAGGCGGTGTAGACGGCCGTTGGCTCGACCAACGCCTGCCAGTAGAGAGTCAGTTCGACCGTCTGGCCAGGCGCAGCGGCCCAAGTCGGCATCATCGCCCCGCGCAGGCAAATCGTGCCGCCAAAACAGTCGTCCAGCAGCGGCCGGGCCACGTCCATCGGCACGTCGTAGAGGCGGTCGGTGTCTGGCTCTTATAAACATCTCCGAGCCCACGAGACCGTACTAGATCTCGTATGCCGTCTTCTTCTTGAAAAAAAAAACTAAAAAAAAAAAAAAAAACACATCACTACTGAGATTAACTAATGAATGCATGTAAACTAGAGCGAAATAGAAGTAAGATAGCGACCAGCTGTAGTAACAAACAGTAACTATACTCAGCGAATCAATATAATAGCTAATGTAACATAATTATGTCACAA
>CALLZA010000754.1 GCA_937858165.1 uncultured Ardenticatenia bacterium | reverse complement strand
CAGGGGGCCGTGTGGTGTGCCTCCCCGCGCGCGGCGGGGTGGGTGGTAGCGGTGCGCGTGCGCGGCGAGCAGGAGCGGCCCCCCCCCCCCATGTGTCGCGGGGGGCGGCGGGGGCCAGCTCAGCGCGGGAGGTCGTCAGCAGCCAGCGCGGGCCGACCAGATGTACGTAGCTGAGGGTGACCGCCGCTTGCTGGGCCACGGCGGCACGAATGGCGCGGGCGATGGCCTGCCGCTCGGTGGCGTCGGTGACCTGCGTCTCGGCCACCACGGCGACTAACTCCGTCCCCTCGCGCTCGTCCGGCACGCCAAATGCCACGGCCCGCCCGGCATGGACGCCGGCCACTTTGTTAACGATGGCTTCGATGTCGCCGGGGTAGATGTTTTTGCCGGCGTTGATGATCAGGTCTTTGGCGCGGCCGACAACGAACAGTTCTCCCTCGGATACGTAGCCGCGGTCGCCCGTCAGGAACCAGCCGTCGGGAGTGAAGGGTTGCAGGTCGTCGCGGCGATAGTAGCCGGTCAGCAGGCAGTCGGAGCGGATGGCGATCTGGCCGACGAAGCGGTCGGGCAGGGGGCGGCCGTCGTCGTCGAGCACGCGCAGCTCTGTGCCTGGGATGGTCGGCCCACAGGAGACACGGGGCAGAGGGGCCGCCTCCCCGCCGTCCCCGGTGCGTGGCACTTTCTGAAGTGCGTCGCCCCTCTCTTCATCCGCCGCCCCTTCCATCACCTTCGCATAGCCGGAGGCCAACGATGCCGACTCGACGTAATCCAGCCGCGCTGCCCGCCCCGGCGGCGTCTGGGTGACGGCGAAGGTGTTCTCGGCCATCGCGTAGCTGACCCCCAACATCTCCGGCCGCACGCCATTGTCGGCGAAGCGCTCCAGGAAGAGGGTGTGGCTGTCGGCGCGGACAGGTTCCGAGCAGTTGATGAACAGGCGCATTGAGGCGGCCGACAACCCCTCGCTGTCGCGGCGGCGGATGCGGCGGGCGCAGTGGTTGTAGGCAAAGTTGGGCAGCCAGCAGAGGGTGGCGCGGTGGTTATGGATGGCGCGGAGTAGCAGGGCGGGGTGCTGCACCCAGTCGAAAGGGGACATCAGGACGAGGGGGATACCCTGGACGAGCGGCAGCAGGAAGCCGGCGATGAGGCCCATGTCGTGATAGAGCGGCAGCCAGCTCGCGACGACGTCATTTTCGCATAGCGACAAGGAGTCACCATAGGCTGCCAACTGGTTGAGCACCGCCGCGTGGCTCAGGGCGACTCCCTTTTGCAGCCCGGTCGTGCCGCTGCTGTGCTGGAGAAAGGCGATCTGGTCGGCAGATTGAGCAGATTGAAGAACAGCGTCCGACGATGGCCCACGCCATTCAACTTCTTCTGAAATCTGCCCCATCTGCGGATCGCCCCGCTTGAGTTCCGATGAGCCGAAAACCGGGCAGGGCAGGTGCGCCCGCAGCGTCGGCGCAAACGCGTCGGTCGTCAGCACGGCCGCCACGCCCGATAGCCGGACCAACTCGGCCACGCCGCGCATGTAGACTTCGGGGTCGAGCTTCTCGGTCAGCGTCGGGAACATTGACGGAACAGCGCCCAGACGCAGCGCGCCCCAGAAGGCAAAAATGCTCTCCAAGTTCTGCGTGTGGGCGATGACGACGAGGTCGCGCGGACGCAGGCCAAGTTCGTGTAGCGCTGCGGCGGTGGCGGCCGTTGTCGCGGCAAAGGCGCGGCGGCTGACAGTCACCGGCGGCTGGTCGCTGCTGACGTAGATGACCGCCGGGCGTTCGTCGGCGGCGCGCAGGGTCTCGGCGTCCAGCAGCGTGGCGTAGGTGGGGCGGGTAGCGAGAGTCAACATGGGGGAGTGACGCGCTCACGCAACGGGTGCTGAGGCGCGAAGAACGCCAGAAGCGGTCATCCTGGCGTTCTTTGCGCCCTTGACGTAAGCCTCTTACCCTTTAAGCACCCGCGCGACGATCTGGTCGAGCGTGTCCATCTTGGACACAGTCAGATCGGGGTCGGGGATGTAGACGTCAAACTCCTTCTCGACAAACACCCCCAGTTCGGCCAGGGCGAAGGAGTCCATCAGGCCGTTGGAGACGATGCCCTCGCCGTCGGTCAGGGGGTAAGCGGCGTCGCGGATGAGATCGCGAGTGATGAAGGCGCGCAATTTTGAGCGGACGTCACTGTCGTTCATGGGGTGTCACCTGTCTGAGATGGGGATATTGTCATCCAAAGAGCGTGGGGGCGCAAAACGGTGGGCGCTAAGTGCTATAATGGGCCGCAGGCGAGGCATTGAACGATGGAGGTCAGCGCGTGGCACAGGCAGCGGGCAAGATAAATGGGCCGGGCAGGCGGAACGGACGGTCAATCCCCCGCTGGTTGCGCAACCCGGCTGGGGCAGTGCTACTGCTGGCAGCGGCGATCATTGTCCTGAGCCTGTACACCACGCTGCGCGACATCGGCCAGCCCTTTGGCGGCTACGTCAGCTACCCTGTGTTGGGCGGGCGCGACTCCCTGGTGTCGGCCGAATCGCCCGACTGGTGGCCGGTTGTGGCCGCCGGGCTGGTGGCGGCTGGTGATGACCTGCTGACTATCGACGATCAGCCCTACACAGCCAACGCCCGCGCCGTCTTCGCCCGCGCCTACGCCGCCGGCCGGCCTGTCACGGTTCGCGTCCAGCGCTTCGCCACCGGCGAGACGCAGAGCATCACCATCCAGCCCTGTCTCTTATACACATCTCCGAGCCCACGAGACCGTACTAGATCTCGTATGCCGTCTTCTGCTTGAAAAAAAAAAAAAAGACATAGACTTGCTCACAGCTATTATGTTTACCAACCACCACTGACTATGACACTCAACAGTCTATTACTGCACCCACGCGCATTACACTACTCTGACACATCATCTTCGCTATAATGAAACAAATCGACGACATCCCTA
>CALLZA010000753.1 GCA_937858165.1 uncultured Ardenticatenia bacterium | reverse complement strand
GGGTCTCGCGGGGGAGGCGCAGGGGGGCCGGGCTGTCGCTCTCGACGAGAGGGGGCAGGAGGGGCGTGCCGGCGGCGGCGCGGGCGGCGTCGAAGCGGGCGGGCAGGCTGGGGTCGGCGGCGGCCAGGGCGTCCCACGGGGCGTGGCCGAGGGCCTGGAGTTCGCGGTCGTCAACGAAGCGCTCGTGCTTCGCATAGTCTACCGATAGAGCGTGGGCGGCGCGGACGAGGTCGGGCCGGGTGGCGGGCAGGTCGGCCGGCGGCTGCAAGGGGAACGGGGTGGGGAAGGTGCGGGTAGGCATGGGGAGTAGTGGTCAGTATCCAGTCTCCAGGGGTCAGTGGTTAGTGGAGGGCGCATCCTCAGATGCGCCGTCGCTGCCTTCGTCGGCAACGGAGGAGGCGGACTTCGCGCTTCTGGGCCGGCTGGGCAACACGTCGGGCAGGGTCAGCGCGGCCAGGGTGTAGGCCTCGCCCCCTTCGCCGGCGTAACGGCTCCAGACGGGCGAGCGGTAGGGGGCCAGGTCAACCTCAGCCTCCTGGCCACAGAAGGGGCAGGCGACGAGCAGGACGGGCTGATTGGCGAAGGTCACCAACTGGGTGTATTCGCGGCCGCACTCAGCCTGGTTCCAGCAGCGGATAGGGATGCGTTTCTGGTTATCGGACATGGGCTTCCTCCCCTCAGGGCGTGGCGGCTGGGGCGGCCGGGGTGGGCGGCACGGCCGGCGCGGCAAAGAGCAGCCAGACGGCGAAGATGACGCCGGCGGTGAAGACGACCGCGGCGGCCAGCAGCAGCGTGTACTTGCGCCGGGCTGAGTTGCGGAAGAACGCTTCCAGACTGAGCGCGTCGTCGGCCGCCGGCTCGCCGCGCAGCACGGAGGGGTCAACCTTGTATTCGCGTGGGAAGAGGGCGGCGAACGACAGGCCCAGCGCGGCCAGCCAGCAGCCAAAGGCCAGGATGAGCGGGCGGCCGTCGGGCAGCGTGGCCGCCTGGCCGCGCAACAGGGCCAGGGCGGCGGCGTAAATCCCCGGCACGGCCAGAGCGACGGTGATCATCTGCCGCGCCAGCTCGTCCAACGGCTGGCTCTGGTCGGCCAGCCCTTCGAAGAAGCGTTCGCGCAGGATACGCCCGGCGGGGGAGGGCGGGCGCGAAGGATAGACGGCCGGTTCGGCGTCGCCGGGCGGTGGGGGTGCGGGTTGATCGGCCATCGGTCGGCCTCCTGTCGCGGCGCGGGCAATGGGCCGCGCCGGGGCTGAGTCTGGAACGTGATGGTATTGTAGCTGGTGTGGGGGAAATGCCAACGAAGGGGAAAGAGATGGCACGCTGATGGGGCGCTGATTTTTGCTGATTAGAAGCAGGATTCTGATCAGCGAAAATCAGCGTACCAATCCGCGTCAATCAGCGTGCCATTCTGCCCTACTCTAGTCTCAACTCTCTGTTGGTAGTCAGCGACAATGACACCGTGAAGGGAAAAGGGAAAATGACACCATAAGCTACTGTTGTTGCTCGTGGCGGCGACGAAAGGAGGCACGGCCTTGGCGACGCCAGGGATGGTCATAGCCA
>CALLZA010000752.1 GCA_937858165.1 uncultured Ardenticatenia bacterium | reverse complement strand
TTTTGTTTGTATGCGCTCATCTTCTTTTTTTTTTTTTATTTTTTGTTTTTTTTTTAATGGTGCGGCGACCCCCGAGATCTACGCTAGATCGCTCGTCGGCAGCGTCAGATGTGTATAAGAGGCAGGTATAGCACAGTTGGTCTCTGGCGTCACCCTGAAGATAGGGGCCAGGTTCCAGGGGCCAGGGGCCAGGGAAGAGCGCTTTTCCCTAGCCCCTGGAACCTGGAACCTTCTTTGCGCCTTCGCGCCTTTGCGTTAAATTTCCCCCATGAAGCCGGCCGAATTCGTCGCCAAGTGGTCCAGGTTACAGCAGAAGGAAACCGCCCTCTACGCCAGTCACTTCGATGACGTCTGCCGCCTCGTCGGCCACGCCACGCCGACCGAGCACGCCGCCCGCCACGACCCGGAGGGCAAGACCTTCTCCTTCCAGACCAGCACGGTCAAGGCCGACGGCCAGAAGGGGTTCGCCGACGTCTTCTTTCGCGACCACTTCATCTGGGAGTACAAGGGGGTTCACGCCGACCTGAACAAGGCCTATCGCCAGTTGCAGCTCTACCGCGAGGCGCTGTTCAACCCGCCGCTCCGTCAGCCCGGACGAGATCGAGGAGCTGGACGACATCCACCGCGCCCTGGACGCGGCCGTGTTGCGCGCCTACGGCTGGCCGGAGACGTTGAGCGACGAGGCGATCCTGGAGGGGTTGCTGGGGTTGAACCGGGAGCGGGCGGGGGGCGGGTAGCGGATGGAATGTGCCACAGGCGGGCCTATCTAGGCTGCGCACTCCGCGGGTGGAGAAACCGAGTTTCTTCCGAGAAACTCGGTTTCTATATCATTATGAATGGAGCAGGACATGAACAGCCTGATCGAAACCGAGTTTCCCTTACATGAAGCCCAACACCTGCGCTATGATCTGCTGCGGGTGTTGACCGATAGCGACCTGGCCTATCAGTTACCAGGCGATAACCCGACTCTGGGCGAGTTGTGCCGAGAGATGGGCGAAGTGGAGCAGTGCTACATCCAGTCGTTCCAAACCTTCAAACACGACTGGTCGTATCGCGCCCCGGAGCCGGAAGTGGCCGGCAGCGTGGCCCGCCTGGAGGCGTGGTATCGGGCGCTGGACGACGAATTCGAGGCTGTCGTGCGGGGCTTCTCGGAAGAGGAGTTGCACCAGCGGCAGATTGACCGCGGCCACGGCTTCACGCCGTCGCTCTTTGTCCAGTTCCAGATTTACCGCGAGGCGCTGCTGATCTTCTTTGCCAAAGCCAGTGTGTATCTCAAGGCGCTGCAACGGTACGTGAGTGACGAGTGGCAGATTGGGATTGGTTAAGGTCACGGCCCATGCTCAACCCCCTCGAATTCCGCGCCATGCTCGTCGTGGCCGACTACGCCGCCAGCCTGCGCTTTTACGAAACGCTGCTCGGCCTGCGCCGGGTGATGGCCTGGGACGACGGCCACGGGCCGGGGGCGCTCCTCAGCCTGGGGCCGGGGCGGACGCTGGAGCTGCGCGGGGCGCGGCCGGGCGGGGGCGATGCGCCGGGCGCGGCCGTGGGCGACCGGCTCATGCTGGGCATCGCCGTGGCCGACGCCCAGGCCGCCCACGACGCCCTGGCCGCGGCCGGGGTAGCCATCGGCCGTAAGCTAAAAGACAACCCCTGGGGCGACCGCTCCTTCGCCGTCCGCGACCCGGAGGGGGTTCGGGTGTGGGTCTATCAGATCACCGATGCCGGGCTGGCGCAAGACCTGGGACTCTAGACTCTGGTTTGCAGCACCTGACAGGTGTTGCCTAGGGAGGGTATTCCGCTCATGAGCCAAATTAGGCCGCGCCTTCGCCGGCGCATTCGCACCCTGTTTCTGCTGGACGTGCTGATGGACAAGGAGTCCCGCCCGGTCGTCTACTGGGCGGGCACGACGCTGGTGTTCGGCACGATTATTTACCACTGGCTGGAGGGGTGGAGCTACCTCGATGCGCTCTACTTCTGCGTCATCAGCCTGGCGACGGTCGGCTATGGCGATCTGACGCCGACGACGCCGCTGGCCCGGGGGTTCACCATCTTCTACGTCATCAACGGCATCGGCATCCTGCTGTCCCTGTTCGACCGGATTCGGGCGCTGCGGGCGGAGCGGGTTGGCGTTTACACGGCCGGGGATGAGGGCTGAGTGCCCCTGCGCCGCGCCGGCCGCTTCCAACCTCGCCCGCCCGGCGCTATAGGAGTTCAATAGAAATAATCGGTACATATGACCTCGGCTTCCAGCGGCGGGTTGTAGAAACCCCCCCCAGCCCCCAAGAGAGCTTCAACACACATCCCCAGGAACCGCGCCTCTTCCATGCGGTTGAACCCCCCTTCTCCCCCCTGCTCCCTTTCTACAACCCCCACCCACCA
>CALLZA010000751.1 GCA_937858165.1 uncultured Ardenticatenia bacterium | reverse complement strand
GTACAATATTGGTGTGGTGTGGTTTGTCTATTCTAACTGTCGATCGCTCACTTCATGCGTGTAATGGCATTCCAGCATTGAGTGTTCTGTAGGGTATGACGTCCAACGATATAGAGTTCGGGGTTTTGGAGTCTGATTTGTGTTTTTTTTCAAGCAGAAGACGGCATACGAGATCTAGTACGGTCTCGTGGGCTCGGAGATGTGTATAAGAGACAGGCTCAGAAGTGAGCGATCAGTCCGACCCGGTACGATTACAATTCCAGCATGGTCGCGTCCCATCAGAAACCATTCTGTTGCTAGTGGCTTGAAATCACGCGCGTTGCTCGTAAAGAGGACTCGTTCCTCTTTGTAAGCAAAGCTGAGTACCTCATCATCACTGGTGCCTTTAGGTAACACTTGCTGGACCGGCAGTACATCGATACTCAGTTGTTTTCCAATTGCTACCAGCCCAGTCCACACGTGTTCGTCCAGCAAGATGCGAAGTGTCACACCGTCTGACCTCTAAAGCGGGCCAGTTGCTCTGGCGAAAGCCTTTGACTCAGATCGGCCAACACGGCTTCCTGTTCATTGGCGGCCCAATCGGCTTCGATCTCAGCCTGATGCTCGTAGTAGTAGGCCAGAGCCTCATAGATAGCCGCGGGCGGTACATCCGGCAATGCTTCCGAAACGATCTCCTCGACTGAGAAACCGCCGTCCAGAAAGCCAGCCACGTGCGAAACAGCTACCCGTGTGCCGCGAATCATGGCTCGCGGGCCAGATGGAGTGTCGCGCTGCTCAATGTGCGGAGTATTGCCGAATTGCAAGCGAATTGCCGCCTCGGCTAACTGCTCTGGTGTCGCGTTAGCTTCTGTCGCTCGCCGCTTCAGCAGGCGATAGGTTTCTGATGAGATCGGGATCATTACGGACATGTGCCTAGCTTCCTTGCGTCAGTTGCCTGCATTGTATCATATACGATGGAGCAAACTCGGCGTGACGCTTACCCTCTCCGACTGGCCGCCCGCCGCGGCCGCGTGCTCTTGCCCCGATAGCTTGGCGCTTCGATGACGAAAAAGGTACAGCGGATGCCGTCGAGCATGCGCGAGGCCAGACGCGGGTCAAGCTCCTCCACCGGCACGGCGGTGGTGATCACGGTTGGCAGCCGGGCGTTGTAGCGGTAGTTGAACAACTGGTACAGCTTCTCGCGCGCCCAGGCCGTAGCGCTCTCCGTGCCCAGGTCGTCCAGCACCAGCAGCGGCGCGGTCTTGACCTCATCGAAGCGCTTGTCCAGCCGGATGTTGGCGCTGGGGTTGAAGGTCGCCCGCAGGTGATCGAGCAGGTCGGGCACGACGACGAACAGCACCGGCTCGCCGGCGTTGGCGCGATAGTTGGCAATGGCTGCCGCCAGGTGGGTCTTGCCGTTGCCATAGGCCACGCTGTTGAACACCAGCCAGTCCTTCGGCTCATCGGCGAAGGCCACGGCCAGCTCCAGCGCCCGGCGTAGGTTATCCCCCTGTGGCCGCGGCAGCTCGTTCTCGCGCAGGTCGAACGTCTCGAACGTCTTGTCCGCGTGGAGGTTTAGCGTGCTCAGGTCTGACTGCTCGTCGCCGACGCCGGCGCGGCGGAAGTCGGGCGCGGCGATGTGGATGATCTGCGACAGGCCAGGATCGACCATGCGCGAGCGCACGCGAATTTCGATCGCCTCCAGTTCCAGGTTGGTGGTGATGACCGTCGGCAGTTTGGCGTTGTAGCGATAGTTGAGGATCTGGTACAGCTTCTCCTGCGCCCACTCGCTGTTGCTCTGCGTGCCCAGGTCATCGAGGATGAGCAGCGGGCTATTGCGCACCTGGTCGAAGCGCTCGTCGTAGCTGACGGTCGAATCGGGGTTGAACGTCGCCCGCAGGTGGTCGAGCAGGTCGGGCGTGTTGACGAACAGCACCGCCCGACCGAAGGCCAGGGCGTGGTTGGCAATGGCCGCGGCCAGGTGGGTCTTGCCGCAGCCGTAGCCGCCCTTCAGCACCAGCCAGCCGCGCGGCTCCTCGGCGTACTCCTGGGCGCGGTCATAGGCCGTGCGCAGGTTGCGCTGCCGGGTGTGGGTCAGGCCGTGGCCGTCGGGTTTGAACGTGGCGAAGGTGCAATCCGCCAGCGCGCCGATCTGGCTGAGGCGCAGCAGGCTATCGAGCCGACCCATCTCCTGCTCGGCGGCGCGGCAGACGCAGGGCACGGCACGGCCGAAGCCGGGGTCGTCCGGCCCTACGTTGGGCACGACGTAGCCCAGCCCCTCGCAGTGCGGGCAGTCAGGCTTGCCGATGCCGCCGTCGTCGCGCCCGGCGGCCGGCTTAGCGCTGGATGATGTCGTCATACTCGGACGGAATTTGCCGTTGGAGGTTCCGTTGAGTATCTCGTTGACCGAGCGCATCTTTTCTCCCCTCTACGCGCCAGCGCTCCAGAATGCTCTGGACGTAGCGCCAGCGACGAACATTGTTGGTGACGGCCAGCTTGATCGCTTCCTCGATCCAGCGCGGCGGGTAGTTCTTTTCCGCCTCGCGCAACTCTTCGGCGATCATCGGTGTCAATGCGCCGATGTTCTGCTCGTAGAGGACGAAGATGTTGGGCCGCTCAATGAGCAGGGTGATGGGCTGCTCGTCGTCGGGCGACGGCCGCCACTCGCCGCGGCTGATGCCATCGACGGCGGCGCGCCCCTTCTCGGTGTTCAGGAAGTACAACTCCATTTGCCCATCCGCTCCCTCGACGGCGACCTTCAGGAACGTGCCGCGGGCCAGGGCGCGCTCGATGCCGTCGAGCAATTCGTCCACGCCGCTCTGGATGTTCGGGCCGCCCATCGCCTTCAGCAGGACGGGGTCATTCATGAAGTCGGTCAGCCGCAGATAGCGCACAGTCCCCTCGCGCTGGCCCAGTGCCCAGAAGGCGTAGAGTGTCACCTTCAGCTCGGCCATGTTATCGATGAGGGGCAGCAGATCGCTGAAGAACAGATTTGGAATCGGCGTCGCCCGGCGCATCCCATCCGGGAAGCCGGCGAAGCCTTGCATGGAAGCCCGTGTCGTCATGGCGTCCTCTCAGTTGGCGGTTGCCAGTAAGAAGCTCACGCAAAGGCGCGAAGGGGCGAAGGCGCAAAGGAAGAATAAAGAAGCAAGATACTCTTTGCGTCTTTGCTTTCTTAGCGTCTTTGCGTGAGCTTCTTAACAGTCCAATCGTCACTCGTCACTATAGTTCTATCTCTTGCCGGTGCAGGTTGCGGAACGTGGCCAGCTTGCCATGCCAGAAGAGGTCGATAGCGCCGGTCGGGCCGTTGCGGTGCTTGGCGACGTTGATTTCAGCGATGTTGGGCCGCTCGGAACTGTCGGGATTATAGTAGTCGTCGCGATAGATGAACATGACCACATCCGCATCTTGCTCAATACTTCCAGAGTCACGCAGGTCGGACAGTTGCGGCCGCTTGTTCTGCCGGCTCTCTACCGCGCGGCTGAGCTGGGCCGCGGCGATTACCGGCACGTCCAGTTCGCGGGCCAACCCCTTCAACTCGCGCGAAATCTCGCTGACCTCCTGCACGCGGTTGCTGGTGGGGTGCTCGGCCTGCATCAGTTGCAGGTAGTCGATCATCACCAGGTCCAGCCCGTGCTCGGCGTAGAGGCGGCGACACTTCGTTCGCAGCTGCATGGGCGAGATGGAGGGGGTGTCGTCGATGTAGATGCGCGTCTCCGACAGGCGGCCGAGCGCCTCCAGGAAGATGGCCCACTCGTGGTCGGCCAGTTCGCCGCGTCGCAGCAGTTGCGAGTCGATGCGCGTCTCGGCGGCGATCATGCGCTGGAGCAGTTGCTCGCCCGACATCTCCAGGTTGAACATGGCCACTCGCTTGTCATAGCGTCGGGCGGCGTTGAGGGCGATGGAGATCTCCAGCGCCGTCTTGCCCATGCCCGGCCGGGCGGCGACGATGATCAGGTCCGACTTGTTCAGCCCGCTGAGCATCTTATCCAGATCGGTGAAGCCGGTGGGGATGCCGATGAACTCGTCGCCGCGCTCGCGCAGCAACTCCATGCGCTCCAGGTAAGCGCCGGCAATCTCGCGCACGGGTTGCAGGTCGCGCGTCGTGCGCTGCTCGCTGATGCTGAACAGGGTGTGTTCAGAGCGGTCGAGGACGACGTTGATGTCTTCGGCCTCGTTGTAGGCCAGCTTGGCGATGGAACCGGCGGCCAGCAGCAGCTTGCGGCGGATGGACGCGGCCTCGACCATCTTGCCGTAGGCTTCGACGTTGATCGACGTCGGCACCGCGTTGAGCAGACTGATGACGGTGCTTTCGCCGCCGATCTCTTCCAGCCGTTCGCGGCGGCGCAACTCCTCGATCAGCGTCACCACGTCGAGCGGCACGCGGTTTTCGCTGAGGGCCAGCATGGATTCGTAGATCCAGCGGTTCTGGGCGCGGTAGAAGGCGTCGGCGCGCAGGAAGCTCGACACCTCGAACAGGGCGTCGGGATCGATGAGCAGCGAGCCGAGGACGGCCTCTTCCGCTTCAATGCTATGGGGTGGCAGGCGTTCTTCGATCGTATCCATAACCGCTACATGCGTCTCAAAATGAAAACGTGAAACGGGAACCGTTTCACGTTAACTGCGAACCGCGACGGTTCGGGCTACCGGATGGCGCGGCGACTACCGGTTGCTTTCGTCGAAGTCGTCGAAGTCGAGCGTGTCCAGAAAGTCGCTGAAGGCGTCCAGCTTGCCCACGTCGGCCGCTTCCTCGGCCTGGCCCTGGGCCGCTTCCTGCAAATCCGGCTCCGGCTCTACCCCGGCCACGTCCATGACCTCTTCGGCGATGAAGATCGGCACCTTGGCCCGCACGGCCAGAGCAATGGCGTCGGATGGCCGGCAGTCGATCTCCCGCGCCTCGCGCTCGCCCTCGATGTTGATGAACAGCCGGGCGTGGAAGACGCTCTCGTTCAGTTCCTTGATCAGCACATGCGACACCGTGCCGCCCAGTTCACTGATGACGTTCTTGAGCAAGTCCTGGGTCAGTGGCCGGGCGACCTTCACGTCCTGCAACTCAATGGTAATGGCCTCGGCCTCGCAGGGGCCGATCCAGATGGGCAGCTGGCGCTCGCTATCCACCTCGCGCAGCAGCACGATGCGGTGCTGGGAAACCAGACTGATGCGGATGCTGTCGATCACGACCTCGATCATGGGCGGTCCCTCAAGCGTTGACTACACTCCGCCGAGCGGAGCTTGATTTGAGCTTATTGTAGCACAGATTGGCGGGCGTCCAACTGCGGGAAAGGGGTTAGGGGCCCCGGTTCACGGTCCATAGGGAAAGTGGACTGGGACCTGGACACTGTACATAGGCCCCTGGAAACCCATAGGAAGAAAGTCTCCAATAGACCCCAGGGGCTTCCCTGCCTCGGCTCTTTTGCTGCATCCGGGGGGCGTGGGGGGCGGGGGCCGGGTCTGGCCTCTACTACAACACCACTGCGACCACCCGAGAATACGAGTAGATGACTAAGGGGAG
>CALLZA010000750.1 GCA_937858165.1 uncultured Ardenticatenia bacterium | reverse complement strand
CTTTCTGTTCTTTGTCATCAGTGTTGTCTTATGGTTGACTTTTTGATCGTACTTACTGATATGCGCTCCTTTGTGTTTGTTTATGGCTATTGACCTTGTGGTGTGTATCTGTAGTGTTTTTTTTAATGATACGGCGACCACCGAGATCTACACTAGATCGCTCGTCGGCAGCGTCAGATGTGTATAAGAGACAGGTATAGCTGCACGGCATGCCGCCGCACGCCGAACGTCGTGACGCCCCAGGGCATGGAGGTCAGCGAACCATAGCCCGCGCCACCCAGAAAGTCGGCCAGACTGACGGCAATCAGGAAGACCAGCAGACCAGGGGCCAGCACGTCGAGCGCCGGCCACAGGGGGAGGCGACGCCAGCGGCCGTAGAAGAACGCCGCCGCCGCGCCGATGAGCGCCCCGCCAAAAGCGTTGTAGCCGGTGGTCAATGGCCAGACAATGCCCAGCAAGTTGTCGTCGTAGGACGACCAGTGGAGCAGGACGAAGGTCAGCCGCGCGCCGAGGAAACCGGCGACGGCCGCCGTCGTCGCCAGGGCATAGTGCCGCTCCGCGTCCAGCCCCAGCCGCCGGGCCGCCCGATCGACGGCGAACAGGGACAGCCACACGCCGAGCAGATAGACCAACGGGGCGGTGGGGAGGGCGAGGGGGCCAAGGTTGAGGAAGGGGAGCATAGGGGTCAGTGGGTTAGTAAGCCAGTAGGCCAGTGGGTCAGTTGCCTGGCTGCCCTACTGACCTACTAGCTTCTCGATGCGCTCCTCCAGCACCGCCCGGCTCATCGTGCCGATGAGTACTTCGCGGACGATGCCGTTGGCGTCAATGAAGATGGTCGTGGGCAGGTTGAGGATGCCGTAGAGGTTATTGACGGTCATCTCCTCATCCACCAGCAACGGGTAGGTCAGGCCGTGGTCGCCGGCGTAGGCGGCGATGGTGGCCGCCGACTCGGCCTGATTGACGCCCAGCACGGCCACGTCGTCGCCATAGAGCCGGGCCGCGGCCTCGAAGTGGGGCATCTCCACCCGGCAGGGGGGGCACCAGGTGGCCCAGAAGTTGAGGACAACGGGCGTGCCGCCGTCGGCGGTGAAGTCACTTAGCGTGACGACCGCGCCGTCGTGGGTCTGGGCGGTGAAGTCGGGGGCCAGCGCGCCGACGTAAGGGGCGGTCGTCAGGGGGATGGGCTGGTTGTCGGCCTCCGTCTCGCGCGAGAGGAAGATCCAACCGCCGCCGATGAGGGCCACAAGGGCGATGAGAGCGATCCACTCCAACCGTTCGCGTGTCATAAGTAAGAGGAAGAAACCACAGATTTCACAGATTCAAAACAGGAATCTGTGAAATCTGTGTCATCTGTGGATGGTTTTGTACATCCGGCACGCCGGTCAAGTCGTAGGTCATAGCCCCGTCGATGCGAATGGGCACAATCTCACCCAGCGGCAGCTCGCCGGGGATGAGCACCAGACCGTCGATCTCCGGCGCGTCGCGGTAGGTTCGGCCGACGCTCAGCCCGTCGCCGTGGCCGTCGATGAGCACGGGCAGAACGCGGCCGACCTGCGCCTGATTGCGGGCCAGGGAGATGCCCTGCTGAATCTCCATCAACTCGGCCTGTCGCGCTACTTTCACCGCCTCATCCACCTGCGGCGCGACGGTGGCCGAGGGGGTGGACGCCTCGTAGGAGTAGGTGAACGCGCCGACGCGGTCGAAGCGCAGGTCACGGACGAACGACTTTAGCCCCTCGAACTCCTCGTCCGTCTCGCCGGGGTAGCCGACAATAAAGGTCGTGCGGATGGCGATGTCGGGCATGGCCGCGCGCAGCTTCTCGACCGTGCTGTAGACCCACTCGATGTTGGCCGGGCGGCGCATGCGCTTCAGCGTCTCGCGGTGGCCGTGTTGCAGGGGGATGTCGAGGTAGGGCAGGATTTGCGGCGTGGTGGCCATCGTCTCGATCAGTTCGTCGGTAACGTAGCCGGGGTAGGCGTACATCAGACGAATCCAGGGGATGTCGGGCGCCGCGGCGGCGATCTGTCGCAGCAGCGACGAGAGGCCATTGCGCATACCCAGGTCGTGGCCATAGTCGGTCGTATCCTGCGAGATGATGAGCAGTTCGCGGATGCCGGCCTCTTGCAGGCGCACGGCTTCAGCGACGATGGCTTGCGGCGGGCGACTGACATGGGTGCCCTTGATCTGCGGGATGGCGCAGAAGGCGCACGGGCGGCGGCAGCCGTCGGCGATCTTCAGGTAGGCACTGGCCCCCTGGACGGCGACGCGCAGCACGCCATGCTCATCGCGGCCGACGGTCGTGGCCTCGTCGGGCAGGTGGTAGAGCGGCTCGGGGTGCTTGCGGCGGCGCAACTGGCGCACGAAGGGCACGATGTCCATCCAGCGGCGCGTGCCGATGACGCCGTCAATACCCGGAACCCATTCGACGACCTCGTTGCCGTAGCGCTGGGCCATGCAGCCGGCGGCGATGAGCAACTGGTTCGGCCCCTTCAGCGCCGCCAGTTCGCGCAGCGCGCCGACCGACTCCTGCCGGGCACTTTCGATGAAGCCGCAGGTGTTGACGATGAGCACGCTGGCGTCGTCGGGGTCTGTCTCTTATACACATCTCCGAGCCCACGAGACCGTACTAGATCTCGTATGCCGTCTTCTGCTTGAAAAAAAAAAAAAAAGCAAAACTCGGGTTCGGGCAGAGTTCGGACGTAGGAGAAAGACAGATAATTCAACGAGTCGTGGCGCAAAAGCGCGACGACAATCACGCCATATAGGCGAACGTATACGAGAGCAACGCACAACGCAACGA
>CALLZA010000749.1 GCA_937858165.1 uncultured Ardenticatenia bacterium | reverse complement strand
AGAGTTATTTTCTTGTGTATTCGCCACTACGACGTCTGTGGAGTCTTTATTCGTTACGTCGTTGCATAGCCAGATGTTCTGCGCTCTGACGTATGTTCTCAGTATTGTTGCGCTGAAGGAGCTATATTTGTTGTGTTCTTGATTTTTTTTTTCAAGCAGAAGACGGCATACGAGATCTAGTACGGTCTCGTGGGCTCGGAGATGTGTATAAGAGACAGGCCTTCGCTCGCTGCCTGGGCGAGGCCAAGCTCCCGGCCCAGGTCATCGCCCCGGCGCTGGCCGGCTGGAACAAGTTCCTGGCGGTGCAACTGCACCTGATGGACATGGGCTATCGCGCCGCGATTGAGTTCGACCGCGGCGAGTTCCCGGTCGGCTTCGCCCTCTTCGGCCGTCTGCGCCTCGTGGCCGGGCAGCGGGCGCTGACCGCCGCCGCCACGCCCGGCGAGACGATGGAAAGCCTGCTACGCCGCTTCTTCAACTACCTGCCGGAACTGCGCGCCGACTGTTTGCGCCCCGTCTGGCACTCGCACGAGAAGGACGATGCCAGTTGGGTCGAGATCTACGAGAGTTACGTCCCCGCGCCGGGCGGCTGGCGCTTTCTTCTGAACGGCCGCAACGCGGCCTACGACGGCGGTTTCGCCGCCGCGCTGCGGCCCAATGATACCATCAGCATCTTCCCCCCTGGCCGCTAACGATCCCATCGAGAGGAGGTGAGCGCTCTTATCACTGATAACCTGATCAACAACCCACTACATGGCTGATTTCGCTGGCACACACTTCATACCCCGCTTTGGGAAAGGATGAGGGAAATGGAACTAGGTGGATATGCAGATAATATCGCCCACGTTGATCTAACGTCGGGCACCGTCGAATATAAGGGCATCCCCGAGGAGTGGGCGCGCAAGTACATTGGCGCGCGCGGCCTGGGCGTGCGCTACGTCTTCGAGAACGGCCCAACGGTCGAACCGTTGTCGCCCGATAACATCCTCTGCTTCATGAACGGCCCGCTGACTGGGACGGCGGCCAACATGAGCGGCCGGATGGCTATCGTGACCAAGTCGCCCCTGACGGGCACCGTGACCGACAGCCACCACGGTGGCTGGTCGGCCGCCCGCCTGCGCTGGGCCGGCTTCGACGGCCTGATCTTCAAGGGCAAGGCCGACACGCCGGTCTACGCCTATATCGAAGACGGCAAACTGGAACTGCGCGACGCCTCGGCCGTCTGGGGCATGGGCGTCCACGACACGGTCAAGTACTTCCAGGGCCAATTCGGCGAGAAGGACCTGACCGTCATCACCATCGGCCCGGCAGGTGAGCACCTCGTCCGCTTCGCCAGTTGGGTCAACGAGAACGACCGGGCCAGCGGCCGCGGCGGCACGGGCTGCGTCGGCGGCGCGAAGAACCTGAAGGCCGTGGTCATCAAGGCCAAGAAGGCGCTACCCAAACCGGCCAACAAGGAAGCCTGGAAGAAGGCCCACGATCGCGCCCTGGCCGTCATCATGGACGAGGCCAACATCACCAGCCCGCGCAAGGGCGGCCTGTCGCTCTATGGCACCAACGTGCTGATGAACATCACCAACACGATGGGCGCGCTGCCGTCGTGGAACGGCCGGGTGACCGGCTACGGTGACGAGTGCGAGAACCTGAGCGGCGAACACGTCTACGACCACATCCTGGTCAACAACCCCACCTGCCACGCCTGCCCCGTGGCCTGCAAGAAAGAGGTCGAGCTGAAGGACGGCATGTACAAGGGGTTGCGCATGGAGAGCGTCGAGTACGAGTCGGCCTGGGCGCTGGGCGCCAACTCCGGCCACCACGACATCAACGCCGTGGTCAAGATGATCGACCAGTGCAACGACTACGGCATGGACACGATCGAGCTGGGCAACGCCTTCTCGACCTACATGGAGATCTCGGAGAAGAACGGTCTCAATGGTTACCCGCCGCTGGCCTGGGGCGACTATGACAAGATGGTCGAGCTGACGACGATGATCGCCTATCGCCAGGGCGTCGGCGACGCGTTGGCCGAAGGCCCGGCGCGCCTGGCTGCCAACCTCGGCTTTCCCGAGTTGTCGAACACGGTCAAGGGCCAGGCCATCCCGGCCTATGACCCGCGCGGCATCAAGGGCATGGGCATCGCCTACGCCACCAGCAACCGCGGCGCGTGCCACCTGCGGGCCTATACGCCGGCGGCTGAACTCAACATCATGCCCTTCCAATCCCTGAAGGCTGACCCGCTGGAGTGGGACGGCAAGGGCAAGCTGGTGAAGGCGTTCCAGGATATCCACGCCTTCTCCGACAGCCTCGACCTGTGCAAGTTCAGCGCCTTCGCCCAGGGCGTGGAGGAGTACACGGCGCAGTACGCCGCCTTCGTCGGCCTGCCGGAGTTTACCGTTGACGACATGCTGAAGACCGGCGAGCGCATCTACAACCTGGAGCGCTACTACAACAACCTGGCCGGCTTCGCCGAGGGCAGCGACTACCTGCCCTACCGCTTCACCCACGAGGCCTCGACCGAGCCGGGCAACCTGGGCCACGTCTGTGAGTTGGACCTGATGCTGGCCGAGTACTACGGCGCGCGCGGCTGGAAAGAGGGCGTTGTGCCGGATTGGAAGTTGCAGGAGCTGGAAGTGATCTAGACCGTCGCCCGTGGTCTAACGAGCCAGGGCTGTGTCTTCGAAGGGTGCCGTTACCTGAGGGTGGCGGCGCCCTTTTCGTTTGCTGGCTGGTTCAGCTAGGGCGTTTGGGTGGGCAAGATGTCGGGTCTTTGTCTGTGGCTATAATCTGTCTATGCTCGGTTCTACCCCATCCGACGCGCTCCTGCACCGCCTGCGCCGCCTGACCTTCTTCGATGGCCTCGATGACGCCACCCTGGCCGAGCTCGCCCGCGCCGCCCGCCGGCGCGAGTATCGGGCGGGCGAGGTCATCGTCCTGGAGGGCGAGGCCCAACCCGGCCTGTACTTCCTCGACACCGGCTACGTCAAAGTCGTCAAGTCCGCCCCCTCGGGCCGCGAGCAGACGCTGCGCGTCCTGGAACCGGGCGACACCTTCAACGAGATCGGTGTCTTCTCCCGACAACCCAACCCGGCCACGGCCGTGGCCCTGGAACCGACTCTGTCTCTTATACACATCTCCGAGCCCACGAGACCGTACTAGATCTCGTATGCCGTCTTCTGCTTGAAAAAAAAAACATCACACACACCTAATCAGTACTCGAACGTAATGCTCACAAATACATAATAAATAGAGAATCTATCCGACACACAACTAACCTCCACAGCACTCCCGACACTCAGATTCAAATCATACATTAACACACAATCAATCTAAAGCTCAGCACCAGTCCA
>CALLZA010000748.1 GCA_937858165.1 uncultured Ardenticatenia bacterium | reverse complement strand
TTGTAAGGTTGCTGAGTCTGTTGTGGATAGATGTGGTTGTAGTAGTGAGTTGCGGTTTTTTTGTTTTTTTACAAGCAGAAGACGGCATACGATATCTAGTACGGTCTCGTGGGCTCGGAGATGTGTATAAGAGACAGATATGATGCAGACCTATCGCCGGGCCGACGTGGTGCTGGCACGGGGCGAGGGGGTGCATCTCTATGACAGCGACGGCCGCCGCTACCTCGATTTCATGTCCGGCATTGCCGTGGCCGCGCTGGGCCACGCCGACCCGGCGGTGACGGCGGCCGTGGCCGAGCAGGCAGCCACGCTGACCCACGTCAGCAACCTGTTCTACACCGCGCCCCAGGTCGGGCTGGCGCGGCGGCTGGTCACCTACTCCTTCGCCGACCGCGTCTTCCTGACCAACAGCGGCGCGGAGGCGATCGAGGGCGCGCTGAAGTTCGCCCGCAAGTGGGCGCGCGAGCGCGGCGTGGGCAAGCATGAGATCGTCGCCTTCGGCGGCAGCTTCCACGGCCGGACGATGGGCGCGCTGTCGATCACCTACAAGGCCGCCTACCGCGACCCATTCGCGCCGCTGCTGCCCGGCGTCTGCTTCGCGCCGTTCAACGACCTCGACGCGGCGCGGGCGATGATCAGCGACGATACCTGCGCCGTCGTCGTCGAGCCGGTGCAGGGCGAGGGCGGCATCCACGCCGCCACGCCGGAGTTCCTGCGCGGTCTGCGTGCGTTGTGCGACCGGCACGGCGCGCTGCTCATCTTCGACGAAATTCAGTGCGGCCTGGGGCGCACCGGCCGCCTCTGGGCACATGAGGCCCACGGTACGCCAGTCGTGCCCGACATCATGACGCTGGCCAAGCCGCTGGCCAACGGCCTGCCCATTGGGGCCATCCTGTTGACCGAGGAGGTAGCCGCGGCCGTCGGCTATGGCGAGCACGGCAGCACCTTTGCCGGCGGACCGGTCGTCTGTCGCGCGGCCGAGGTGGTGTTCGACCGCGTCAGCGACCCGGCGTTCCTGGCCGCCGTGGCCGAAAACGGCCAGCGGCTGCGACAGGCGCTGCTCGCCCTGAACAGCCCACGCGTGGTCGAGGTGCGCGGTGTGGGGCTGCTGGTCGGCGTGGAACTCGACGTCCCAGCCGCGCCGATCATCGCCGCCGCCCGCGAGAAGGGGCTGTTGATCATCAACGCCGGCGAGAACGTCCTGCGCATCGCCCCGCCGCTCATCGTCAGCGGCGAACACGTTGATGCCGCCGTGGCCATCCTGGGCGAGTGTCTAGCTTGATTCGTTGAGCTCACGCAAAGGGGCGAAGGCGCAAAGCGGAAAAAGCCTCAAGAGAAATCTCTTCTTTGCGTTCTTTGCGTGAGCTGTTCTTCCATAGTTTGTTGAGGCTGACATGGTCGCGGAGACACGCATTGAGCTACTTACGCCCGACGACTGGCCGGCGGTGCGGACCATCTACGCCGCGGGCATCGCCACCGGGCAGGCGACGTTCGAGACAGAGGTGCCTGATTGGCCGGTGTGGGACGCGGCGCGGCTGCCCTGTTGCCGGCTGGCGGCGCGGCGCGGGGCGGAGCTGGCCGGCTGGGCAACACTCGGCCCGGTGTCATCGCGCCCCGTCTATCGCGGCGTGGCCGAGGTCAGCGTCTACGTCGCCACCGCGGCCCGCGGCCAGGGCGTCGGCCGGGCGCTGCTGGCAGCGTTGGTCGAGGCATCCGAGGCCGAGGGCATCTGGACGTTGCAGGCCAGCATCTTCCCGGAGAACGAGGCCAGCCTGGCCCTGCACCGGAGGTGCGGCTTTCGCGTCGTCGGCCGTCGCGAGCATATTGCCCAGCACCACGGCCTCTGGCGCGACACGCTGCTGCTAGAGCGGCGCAGCAAGCGTGTTGGTCTGGTGTAGGGCGGGTTGCCAACCCGCCCTACATGCGTGATACTTCCCCTTGTGACCCCCACCGACAGCGCGCCCCGCAGCCGCCGACTGAACACTGCTTACTGGCTACTGCTTACTGCCCTCCTCGGTCTGCCGCTCATCACCCCCCTGCTGCGCTGGACGGCCGTGGCCTGCACCCACGACGGCCATCTCCACTACCACCGCGTCGCCGCCATGGCCCACGCCTGGGGCAATGGCATCTATGTGACGCGCTGGCTGCCCGACCTGGCCTTCGGCTACGGCTACCCGTTCTTCGTCTACCGCGAGGCCGCGCCACTCTACGCCGTGCTGCTGCCCCATCTGGCCGGGCTGCCGCTGCCGGCGGCGTCGAACCTGTTCTACGCCCTGACCATCCTGGCATCGGGCGTCTTCATGGCCCTATGGGTGCGCGACCTGTTTGGGCCGCGGGCGGCCGTCGTTTCGGCCGTGGCCTACATGGCCGCGCCCTACGTCCTCATCGATGCCCTGGTGCGCGGCAACGCGCCGGAGTCACTGGCGTTGCCGCTGCTGCCGTTCCTGTTGTGGGCCGGGCGGCGCTGGGTGCTGTTTGGCTCCCGGCGCGCCTTTGTGGCCGGGGCGCTGGGGCTGGCGTTGCTGTCGTTCAGCCACAACATCTCGACGTTTATCTTTGCGCCGACGTTGGGGGTTTACCTGATTGTTGTAGGGCTGTGGTCTGAGCGCAGGGAGGAGCCCGTCTCCCCCGCTCCCCCGCTCCCCCGCTCCCCCGCGCTCCTACGCGCGACCCTCCTTCTCGCGCTCGGTCTCGGCCTGGCCTTTTTCTACACCGGCGGCGCGGTGCTGGAGATGGACCAGGTGACGCTGGAGATGTCGACGACGACGCGCAACAACGACTGGCGCTACAACTTTGCCAGCGTCGCCGAAATCCTCTCGCCGGTCGCGCCGGAAGACCCGTCGCTGCTCAACCCGCCGCTGCGGCTGCGGTTGGGCTGGGCACCGCTGCTGCTGGCGGTGCTGGGAACCACGGGGCTGGTGTGGCTGCGCGGCGCGGACGGCCGCACGCGCGAGCAGCGGCTGCACATCTGGCTGATGTTGGCCGGGGTGGCGGTCTACCTGTTCATGGCGTTGCCCGTCTCGCGGCCGATCTGGGAGGCACTGCCGCTCATCGACTTCGTGCAATTCCCGTGGCGCTTCGTCGGCCGGGCGGCGCTGCCGGTGGCGTTTCTGGCCGGGGTGGGGTTTGCCGACCGCCGACGGCCGACCGCCGACCACCACGAGACGGGAGCAGGGGAGAAAGAGACTGGCCCCGCGCCACGCGCCATGCGTCACGCTCAAGCGGCGGTCGGCGGTCGGTGGTCGGCGGTCGGCCTAATGGTCGCCATTGCCCTGCTCACTCTAGAAGCCGTCCCCAACCTCTACCCGCGCTACTGCCAGGAGGAGCCGTTCCCGACCATTCTAACCGTCCACGCCTATGAACGGGCGACGGGGCTGGTGGGGGTCGATCCGGAGGGCAGCTACTTCCCGCGCGCGGTGCAGGAGCGGCCGACCGGCTCGCCGCTGGAAGCCGACTTCGCCGCCGGGCGCACGCCGCAGCGCTTCGACGCCACCGCCCTACCCGCCGGGGCGACGCTGCGCGACGTGGTGTATACCTGCCACGGTGTCAGTCTGACCGTCAATTCGCCGCAGCCGTTCACCGCCCGCTACCTGAGCTTCGACTTTCCCGGTTGGGCGGCGCGGGTCGATGGCGCGCGCGTGCCCATCGCCGCCGAAGACCCGACCGGGCTGATCACCTTTGCCGTGCCCGCTGGGGAGCACCAGGTTGAAGTACGTTGGGGAGCGACGCCGCTGCGGCTGGGACTTGTTAGCTTGAGCGTTCTATCATTGCTGGGTTCTACCCATCTGACCCCGCCCACGAGCGGGCTCGTGTAGATCTCGGTGGGCACCGGTG
>CALLZA010000747.1 GCA_937858165.1 uncultured Ardenticatenia bacterium | reverse complement strand
GTTCCTTGGCTATGTCGTCTGTGTTTTTTTGTGCTTGTGTTGTGATATTTCTATTGTGTTGTGCGCTATGCGTCTCCATGGGTGTTTAAGTGTAGTTTTTTTTTTAATGATACGGGGACCCCCGAGATCTACACTAGATCGCTCGTCGGCAGCGTCAGATGTGTATAAGAGACAGGAACAGCCGATGATTACGTTGGTTAGTCCCTGGGCGACAGCAGCGGAAGTGGTGCTCGGCCAAGTGGCTGTGGCTGAGGCAGTAACGAGATTACGGCGATTCCTCGCTTGCTGCGCTTGCTGGATGTGCGCGGCTGCATTGTGATCATCGATGCCATAGGCTGCCAGAAAGAGATTGCCCAACAGATCGTTGACCAGGAAGCAGATTATCTCCTGGCCGTGCGGGCCAACCAGGAGCACCTACTGGCCGACATCGAACTCCTTGCAAGCGCATGCAGGTCGCCTGGAATGAACAGTATCTGGTGAAAGTCCTTTCAGCCGGTATGCGATAGCCCTAGGGGGTCACTTTAACTCGTCGACGCGGGGCGCAATCTGCAGGATAATTATCTACTACGGTTGAAGGGGTAGTGTCAAAATGGAGGGTAGTTCACATGGCGCAATACATTAAAGGTGTACTGATTCTTGTGCTCATTGCACTGCTGACAGCATGCAAGTCCGAAACGCCATATGACCAGGAGGTAGATCCGATCGCGGCAGAGAGCCCCATAGCCGAGGCAATTATACAGCTTGGGGAGTTACAGAAAACGGACGGCTTCACCTATGGCGCCGAATTTAGGGAGACTGTCACGGTCTACAACTGTGACAACCCCGTTGGCCGCAGCGATATCTTGACTGAAGCCAAGAAGATCGATCGCCACATTTCGTGGAACATTGTTGGCGAGCTAGGCGCCAATGCCGAGTTAGATGCGATTGTCGCGGGCGCCGGAGTCGAAACGTCCGTCGCCAGTGGCTATGAGTTGGAAGTGAGCGAAGAGCTGTCGCGCAGTCGTGAATTGGAGCTACCCGTCAATCCAAGCTCAAGCGCTGAATACGAAATTGTGTGGAAACCCATCTTATGGAGCGGCTTCATTCCCTTTCGCTTCCAATCGGGCGAGGGACGCATTGAATATATTTACCAACAAGTGGCCTTTGGCGAAGTAGGGGCCTATAGGGATCGCACAGCCATAGATTGTCCGAATTCGACGACGGCTGGGGGCGTGTCGCCGGGGGCTGCCACTGCTGAACCCCCAACCGAGCCGACTGCCACCCATACCCCTGCACCAACAGCGACTTCCTCGTCGTCTGACCCGACCACGCCAGGTGGCAGCACTCCTCCTGGGCCTATCGCTAGCGATGTACCCGGCTCACCTTTGCCGCTGGGGACAAGCGCAAGCTCCGTCATCGATCGCAACACCAAGTTCCAAGACGTGTACGCGGTTGAAGTAAGGGCCGGCCAAACGCTGCGAGTTGATCTTCAGGCCGATCATGACGTTGACGTTGACTTTTATATGCCTGGCCCCCCCTCTTTGGAGAGTGGTACGAGAGTTAACCTGTGCAGCTATGAGCAGACCTGCACCAACACATATACAGCGGCTATCCCCGGCACTTACTATCTCCGGGTCTTCGCTCGTGACGTTGGCACAACGTACTCCCTTACCACTACCGGCGATAACGGATCCATCCCCCCTATCGCCAGTGACGTCCCAGGCACCCCGCTCGCCCTTGGCGCAACAGCTACAGCCGTTATCGATCGGAACGTCAAACCACAGGATGTGTATGCCGTTCAGTTGAGCGCCGGCCAGACATTGCGTGTTCAGTTGCAGGCGAAACGTGACACTACTGTCGACATCTACATGCCTGGCCCGGTCACACTTGAACAGGGGATACGGGTTAACCTGTGCGATTATGATACAGAGTGCATCAACACCTACCGGGCAGCCGTCGCCGGAACTTACTACCTGCGTGTGCTGGCCAGAGAAGTAGGAGTAACGTACTCTCTATCACTATCCGGCGACAACGCCACAATTGCGGCCGTCGCCAACGACGTTCCAGGCGCGATGACTGTGCTTGGCTCGGCCCTTAGCTCCGTCATCGACCGCAATACAAAACCCCAAGATGTCTACGCCGTCGATCTGGCCGCGGGACAGACGTTGCGTGTTGAGCTGGAGGCAGACCGGGATGCCACTGTTGACATTTACATGCCGGGCCCTGTTTCATTGGAACAGGGCATACGAGTTAACCTCTGTGACTATGACCAGGAGTGCATCAATACTTATACGGCTGCGATTGCAGGAACATATTACCTTCGCGTTTACGCTAGAGAAGTAGGGACAACCTATCGCTTGACAGCAACGGGTGACAACGGATCCGTTCCCCTTATTGCCACAGACATTCCCGGAACGCCTATCCAGGTAGGCGCGGCCACCACATCGGTCATCGACTACAACACCAAGCCACAAGACATCTTTGCCGTCGACCTGGCCGTCGGTCAAGTAGTGCGTGTTCAGTTGCAGGCTAGCCAAGGTGTTGACCTGGATGTCTACCTGCCCGGCACGGTGACAATTGAACAGGGAACGAAAGTCAACCTGTGCAGCTATGATAAAGATTGCCTGAATGCCTATACGGCGGCCGCTGCGGGACAATACTTCCTACGCGTGCGCACTAGAGACACAGGGACAAAATATACCCTTACTGTGACGACTCAATGAGACGACTGAGAACCACAGTACTTCCAGCGGCCATCCTCGCGCACCATCAGCCACGTGTCTTCGACCTGCCCCGGCACAGAAAGCAATAGTAGCGATGTGCGCAGCTCGCCGCTGACCCGTACCACAGCCCGGTCACCCGCACGGCTGATCGCTGTGAACTCTAGATCGCGCAGGTCGAAGTCGATATCCTCGAGGCCTAGGTCGACGTAGTAGTTAGCGATGAGATCGAGCGCGGTGATCACCAGCCCGGCTTCCATGAGTGCCTGTTGTTGCGCGGCACAGGTGCGACGAGCCAGTTCGTTGCCGTCGTAAGTCACAGCCGCCTGCATATAACGACGTGCGGCCGCGGTTGGCCCCTCCAGCGCGCCGCTGAGCAGGCGCACGCCAATCACCGCCCCGCCACCGACGAGAAGCACAATCAGGATGACGCGCCAGGGAAAAGCGCGCCGAGCCGGCGCGCCCCAGCCTGCGTCGGGCGATTCCCAGCCGCGATTGTCGTTCCAATTGTCGTCCCAACTAGCAGCCGGTCGGCGTTGTGGCATGGCGATCCTCCTCAAAGCGGGACGTCGTCTTGGCGGGGCAGTGAGTCGTCGCTCGGCAATTTAGGCGTGTCGGTTGGCGGCTTGAAAATACCCCCATCGTGGGGGGCCAGCGAGGTCGGCTGCGGCGGGGTGTCGGGCTCGGCTGGCGGCGTCTTAGCTTCGGCCAAGGGCGCGTCCGGCGACTCAATGGTGAGCCTGTTGGATAGGTTGGGGACGGACGGTGTGGTAGACGCCCGCAGGGTCTCCAATTCGGCCTGCAGTTGACTTACCTGCTCGAAGAACGCCCGTATCTCTGGACTCAGCGCGGCATCAGCGAGATCGACGGCCGGCTCATCAGATCCCCCTACCCAAGCAGGGGCCAGCCGCTGTTCGGCCGGTAGCAGTACGGCGGCAGATACGATCTGTTCTCTTATACACATCTCCGAGCCCACGAGACCGTACTAGATATCGTATGCCGTCTTCTGCTTGAAAAAAAAAAAAAAAAAACACGAAAGATAACCGAACAAAGCGCAAGTGATCAATACACTCCACTGACCCGATTGCGACACACTGTACAGTCAGATATACGACACTAACTACACGGACATAAA
>CALLZA010000746.1 GCA_937858165.1 uncultured Ardenticatenia bacterium | reverse complement strand
CCTCCTTCTCCGCCCCCCCCCCCCCCTCTCCGGTGGTATCACCAACCGGCCCCCCCCCACCGGTGCCGCTCACTGGGGGTCCAGGGGGGGTTTGTGCCCCGTCCGCCGCCTCTCCGCCCCAGCCCGCCATACCGACCGCTACACCGACGCCGGCGCCGCGGGCGGGCGACATCCGCATTGTCGAACGTGGCAGCCTGGTAGTTGAGCAGGTCTTTGTGCCCGCCGGGTCGTTTGTTATGGGTAGTGAGAGTGGTGAGACAAACGAGCGACCTGCGCACGAAGTGGCGCTTGACGCCTTCTGGATCGACCGTATGGAAGTCACGAACGAGCAATTTTTTCAGTGTACTCAAGACGGTAGTTGCAGACCTCCAAGTACCGTATCCAGCTTCTCCCGTCCAGATTACTACGGGAACAGCCAATACTTGAACTTCCCGGTTCTCAACGTTGCTTGGCAGGATGCTCAGGATTACTGTGAGTGGGCTTCCGGGCGTCTGCCCTCAGAAGCGGAATGGGAGTATGCGGCTCGCGGCCCCCAAAGCTTGATCTACCCGTGGGGGAATGAACCGGCGACGTGTGACTTAGTCAACTATGGAACAGAGTGTGTTGGTGATACTTCTGAAGCAGGCTCCTATCCACGTGGCGCCAGCTGGGTTGGAGCGCTGGACCTGGCCGGAAATGTTTGGGAGTGGGTCAATGACTGGTACAGTGGCGACTATTACGCGCGTTCGCAAGATAGGAATCCGCCAGGCCCAGAGTCCGGAGAATCAAAGGTGCTGCGTGGCGGCGGGTGGGATCGTGTTGGCCTCACTCAGCGCTCGGCGTTTCGACTCGATTATCAGCCTGATTTTCGATACTATGCAATAGGCTTCCGGTGTATCCAGGAGTAACGCCCCTGCCGTTCTGGGCCTGGGCGGGCGTAGCCAAACGCTACCCACGCCAAAGTCTCCTTCGTCGTCCATACAAGATGGCGATAAAGCCGGCAGTAGGGCCTTGAGACCTCAATGAAGTGACCCCACCTGTTTGTTGAAAGGCCCCTACACAATATACGGCGAACTCGCCCCCGTCTTCCCCATCCCCCCCGGATCGAGCATCACATTCACACACGCCGGCTTGCCGACGGCAAACGCCCGCTCCAGCGCCGGCACGATGTCGCCCGGCATGGTCACCAGTTCGCCATAGCCGCCCAGCGCCTCGACCACCTTGTCGTAGCGCGTCGGAGCCAGCGACGTGGCGATGGCCCGCTCCGCGCCGACCATCTGCACCTGCGGCCCGCGGATTTGCCCCCAGCCGGCGTCGTTGCCGACGATGGCCACAATGGGCAGGCCAAAGCGCACAGCGGTGTCGAACTCGAAGCCGTTCAGCCCGAACGAGCCGTCGCCGCTCACGATGAGCACGCGCCGCTCCGGGTAGAGGTGTTGCGCGGCGATGGCGAACGGCGCGCCGACACCCAGGCAGCCCAGGGGGCCCGGATCGAGCCACTGCCCCGGCCGCGTCACCGTCAGCACCTTGGCGCAGGCGCTGACGATATCGCCGCCGTCGCCGATGACGATAGTGTTCTCGTCCACCAACCGCTGCACCTCGGCCGCAAAGCGGAAGTGGTTGACCGGCACGTCGTCCAGCCGCTCCCACGCCGCCTGCTTCTCGTTGCGCGCCCGTTCCCATTCGGCCACCTGGGCCAGCCACGGCTCGAAGCGAACGCCCTGTAGCCCCTCGGCCAATGCCTCCAGCACCAGGCGCGCGTCGGCCACCACGGCCACCTCCGCCAACCGGTTGTGGTTCAGCTCGGCGGCGTCGTTCTCAATCTGGATGAGCTTGCTGTCCGGGTTCCAGTCGTCGCGGCCGTACTTCAGCCGGAAGTCGAGCGGCGTGCCGATGAGCAGCACCACGTCGGCCGCCCGCAGCGCCTTGCTCCGCGCCGCCTTGAAGCAGTGGGGGTGGGCCATCGAGAGCGCGCCGCGCCCCGCGCCGTTGGTGAAGACGGGCATGGCCGTGGCCTCGGTCAGTTCGCGCAGCGCTTCGCCGGCGTCGTCCCAATAGACCTGCGTCCCGGCGATGATCAGCGGCCGTTCGGCGGCGCGCAGCAGGTCGAACATCGCCTGCACGGCGCTGACCGGTGGCTCGACCGGCGCGACCGTCACCCGGTCAGGCATCTGCTCCGGCGCATCCACGGCGTTGAACAGCACGTCGAACGGCAATTCGACGAAGACGGGGCCGGGGCGGCCGCTCAGGGCGTGGCGATACGCCTCGGCCATGCGCTCCGGAATGTCCTCGGTGCGCTCGATGGTGAAGCTGGCCTTGGTGAAGGTGCGGAACATCTCCACCTGCGGCATCTCCTGCAGCGCGCCCATGCCCTTTGTCTTCAATGGCGCGGCCCCGCCCAGCAGGATCATCGGGCTGCGCGCCTGGTAGGCATTGGCCACGCCGGTGACGGCATCGGTGACGCCCGGCCCGGCGGTGACCAAAGCGACCCCGACGTTGCGCGTCAGCCGGGCATAGGCGTCGGCGGCGTGGGCCGCGGCCTGCTCGTGGCGGAAGTCAATGACGGCGATGTTGTGGTTCAGACAGCCGTCGTAGATGGGCGCGACGTGGCCGCCGCAGAGGGTGTAGAGGGTACTGACGCCCTGGGCCGCCAGCGACCGGGCGACAAGCTCTCCGCCGTGGGCAAATTGGGATGGCATGGTGGGCACTCCGTTTGTAAGCCTGCGTGGTAGGTTCGCATCAAGGTTAGCCCAATGAAGAACCGGGCGCAACGCCCCCTGCCGTGCGCTGCAGGCCACCAGCAGAGTCCGCATCCTCAGATGCGGACGGGCATACCGGGCAAAACCCACCGGCGGAGACGCGCATCTGAGGATGCGCCCTCCGTACAAAGCGTGCGACGCAACAAAGAAGGTGCAACGCACTTCAGAAAGTGCGTTGCACCGGTTCGCGCGCGGTGGGGTCAGTCGCCCAGCGCCACCTCACCGCCATGTTGCAGCGTCAGCCGCTCCGCCTCCAGTTGCGCCTGGCGGGCGTAGTCGATGGCCATCGCCAGCACGCGGGCCGACTCCTGCGGGCTGTGGAAGCCGGTGCTGTTCTCCGAAGAGACGAAGTCCCAGCGCAGCGAGGCGCGGCGGTGCAGGTAGCGGGCGTTCGCCAGCTCCTCGTCCGTCGCGCCGGCGTTCTGGGCGGCGACGATGGCGTCGATGGCGTCAATCAGCGCCTCTTCCGTCGAGCGCAGCAGCCCGGCGGTGCGATCCTGAATGGTGTTGATGCGTTCGATCAAGAGCGACTCTTCCTGGCGGTGGCACGTCTGGCAGGCGGCGTTGACGTTGACCAGCGGGCTACGCAGCCAGTGGTCCGACACCTTGATCGCCCCCTCGCGCACGTAGGGCATGTGGCAGTCGGCGCAGGCCACGCCCGACTTGGCGTGCAGACCGCTGCTATACATCTCGAATTCGGGGTGCTGAATCTTGATCATCGGCGCGTTCGTCTCGGCGTGCGTCCAGTCCTTGAACTCATAGAGATCGTAGTGCGCCTCGATGTCGTCGATCAGCAGGCCCTGGCTCCAGGGGAATGTCAGCACCTTGTTGTCGCCCAGGAAGTAGTCTGTCTCTTATACACATCTCCGAGCCCACGAGACCGTACTAGATATCGTATGCCGTCTTCTGCTTGAAAAAAAAACAAACAAAGAAAAAAAAAAAAAAAATAATACAAAAAAAAAAAATATAATCATGTAGAAAAACTACCACCAAACACACCAAACTCCAAACACAATACTAGACTGCAAACTACAACAACGGATAAGCCACAGACTACATCTCAGTCACAACAAGCACACATACACAGCACACA
>CALLZA010000745.1 GCA_937858165.1 uncultured Ardenticatenia bacterium | reverse complement strand
TCTAATGCATGTTGTGTTCGCTCGTCCTTCATTCCTACTACTGTTGGCGCTCGCGTCCTGATTGTATTGCAGATGTGGAGTAGTAGAACCTGCTATGCTCTTATGCTACACTCTTCCTCATGTTGCTTTTATTATACTCCACGACAACCGAATTGTACACTAGTTCGATGTTTTTTTTTTTAATGTTACGGCGACCACCGAGATCTACACTAGAGCGCTCGTCGGCAGCGTCAGATGTGTATAAGAGACAGGGTTAGACGTTGGGCAGGAAGTAAAACTTCAACGACTGATGGACAGAAATTCGTTTGGTCTGCTGAACGAGGATCAGATTCACGAACTGGAGCAAATGGTCGAGCACTGGCAGAAGTTGATACTGCGGAAGTCGCAAGCAACGGTGCTATTAATCCAGCGTGGATTTAAGATCGATCCGTATTCTGTCAGTCATAAATAGATGAGCCGATTTGTTTTTATGACTTGCAGAATGTTCACATATATGTTAACCTCATGATGCGCGCTATTGTCTTCTACCGCACGGCACGAGGCACAAGCCCGGTCGAGGAGTTCCTTAACTCACTCAACAGCAAACAAGCCCAGAAAGTGGTTTGGGTTCTACGACTGATCGAGGAACTGCCTCAGATACCCACGCAGTACTTCAAAAAACTGGATGGAACTAGTGGCTTGTGGGAAGTGCGTATTCAAATGGGCAGTGATGCTATTCGGCTTCTTGGTTTCTTCGATGGCGGACGGTTAGTGGTTCTAACCAATGGGTTTGCCAAGAAGACGCAGAAGACACCGGCGCGAGAACTGCTTTTGGCAGAGCAACGTAAGCGAGATTATGTGCTTCGGAGAGGATCATGATGAGTGACTTGCAGGAATACGTCAATAAACGAATGGCCCGCGACCCGGAGTTCGCCGAGGGTTTTGAGTCCGGTTACAGCGAGTTCAAAATCGGCGTCATCCTGCGGCAGGCGCGGGAAGCGGCCGGGCTGACTCAGGAGCAGGTCGCGCGCCAGTTGGGAACACAGAAGTCGGCTATCTCCCGCATCGAAAATCACGCCGATGATGTGCGTCTGTCCACACTGCGGGCGTATGCTCAGGCTGTTGGCGCGCAGTTACACATCCAACTGATCGCTCAGCAGTAGCGTCACTTTTCAGCCACATAGCACAACGGCCGGGCTTGCGCCCGGCCGTTTCGTTTCACAGGCAGGCTGTCAGCCTACCGCTACGGCCGCCAGGTGTCCTTCAACCCCACCGTCCGGTTGAACACCAACTGGTCGGGGCGGCTGTCGGGGTCGACGACGAAGTACCCTTCGCGCACGAACTGGAACTTGTCGCCGGGCTGGGCCGTGGCCAGGCTCGGCTCCACCAGGGCGTCCATCACCCGCAGCGAGTCGGGGTTCAGGTTGTCCAGGAAGTCCTCGCCGTTCTCTTCCGGGAAGGGTTTGGCGAACAGGTTGTCGTAGAGGCGCACCTCGGCCGGGACGGCGTGCTCGGCCGACACCCAGTGCAGCGTGCCCTTCACCTTGCGGTTGTCGGGCGACGTGCCGCCGCGCGTGGCCGGGTCATAGACGGCGCGCAGCTCGACGATGCGCCCGGCGGCGTCCTTCACCACGCCGGTGCAGGCGATGTAGTAGGCGCTCATCAGCCGCACCTCCGTCTCCGGGGCCAGCCGGGTGAACCCCTTGACCGGGTTCTCCATGAAGTCGTCGCGCTCGATGTAGATCTCGCGGCTGAACGGCAGCGGCCGCGACTCGGTGCGCGTCTTGTCCTGCTTGTAGTAAGGCACGTCGAACGTCTCTTCCTGCTTCCTGGGGTAGTTCTCAATGACCACCTTCAGCGGCTCCAGCACGCCCATGACCCGCGGCGTGCGCGCGTTCAGGTCTTCGCGCACGGCGTGCTCCAGCATGGCCATGTCGACGGTGGCGTTGGCCTTGCTGACGCCGATCATGTCGGTGAAGGCGCGGATGGCCTCCGGCGTGTAGCCGCGGCGGCGCAGGCCGCGCAGCGTCCAGAAGCGCGGGTCGTCCCAGCCGCTGACGTGCCCTTCCTGCACCAGCTTGATCATCTTGCGCTTGCTCATCACCGTGTAGGTCAGGTTCAGCCGGGCGAACTCGATCTGCTGCGAGCGGCGGATGCCCAGCGCCTCCTGGAACCAGTCGTAGAGGCGGCGGTTGTTCTCGAACTCCAGGGTGCAGATGGAGTGGGTGATGCCCTCGATGGAGTCGCTCTGGCCGTGGGCCCAGTCGTAGGTGGGGTAGATGTGCCAGGCGGTGCCCGTGCGCGGGTGGGGGGCGTGGAGGATGCGGTACATCACCGGGTCGCGCAGCACGAAGAAGGGCGAGGCCATGTCGATCCTGGCCCGCAGCACGCGCGACCCTTCGGCGAACTCCCCGGCGCGCATGCGGCGGAACAGGTCGAGGTTCTCCGCGACGCTGCGGTCGCGGTAGGGGCTGTTGCGCCCCGGCTGCGAGGCATCGGTCAATACGCCGCGGTAGTCGCGAATCTCCTCGGCGCTCAGGTCATCGACGTAGGCCTTGCCATCGCGGATGAGCTGTTCGGCCCACTCGTAGAGCTGCTCGAAGTAGTCGCTGGCGTGGAAGAGGCGGCCGTCCCACCGTGCCCCCAGCCAGTGCACGTCGGCCATGATGGCGTCGATGTACTCCTGCTCCTCCTTCTCCGGGTTGGTGTCGTCGAAGCGCAGGTTGAACAGGCCGTTGTAGTCCTGGGCCAGGCCGTAGTTGAGGTTGATCGACTTGGCGTGGCCGATGTGGAGGTAGCCGTTCGGCTCCGGCGGGAAGCGGGTGTGGACGCGCCCGGCGTACTTGCCGGTGGCGTTGTCCTCGTCAATGATCGTCCGAATGAAGTTGGACGGGGTTGGTGTGGTTGTCTCAGTCATTGTCTTTTTGTTTAACCACAGATGACACAGATTTCACAGATTGGAAGACCTCACGCCAAGATCGCGAAGGTCGCAAAGAACGCAAAGAAGATTTCTTTTTGCGCCCTTGGCGTCCTTTGCGATCTTGGCGTGAGGTTCTTCCCTCTTCAAATCTGTGTCATCTGTGTCATCTGTGGTTCCTATTCTTCTATCTCCGCAATCACCGAATCCAGCCGGGCCAGGGCGCGGCCGCGGCCGAGGGCGACGATGGACTCGTACACCGGCGGCGATACGTCCTGCCCGGTGATGGCCAGCCGCAGCGCGCCCAGGAACGGCCCGGCCTTGCCGTTGGCCGTCACGCTCTCGCCGACGGCCGTCAGCCCGGCGCTCAGCGTCGCCACGTCCAGCGGCTGCGCGGCTGCGATCAGGGCGCGGGCCGCCTGCAACCCGCGCCGGGCCGCGGCGGCCGGGAGCTTGGCGCTCACCAGCCGATCGGCCGCCGGCGCGGCAAATCCTCCGTCCTCATCGTCCCACAGAAAGCGCAGGAACGCCTCGGCGTCGGTCAGCTTCTTCAGCCGCACCTTCAGCGCCGGGGCCACCGCCAGCAGGGCTTCGGCCCCCACCTCGTGCCCCTGCCGCGCCAGCACCGGCCGCACGGCGCGGGCCAGTTCCAGCGGTTCCATCATCTGAATCCACTGCCCGGTCAGCCAGTCGAGCTTGTCGTAGGGCAGGCGCGTCGGCGCGGGGTTGATGTCCTCGATGGCGAAGCGCGGGATGGCCTCCTCGATGGGGAAGATCTCGCGGTCGTCGCCGAACGACCAGCCGACGTTGGCCAGGAAGTTGTTGAGCGCCTGGGGCAGATAGCCGGCGTCGCGGAACTCCTCGACCTTGACCAGCACCTGCCGCCCCTGGTCGTCGAACGCCTGCGCCCGCTTGCTCAGCTTGCCCTTGCCGCTGGGGTTCAGCACCAGCGGCAGGTGGGCGTAGATGGGGTGCTCCCAGCCCAGGGCGGCGTAGAGGGCCAGGTGCAGCGGCGCGCTGCTGATCCACTCGTCGGCGCGCAGGATGTGGCTGATGGCCATGAAGTGGTCGTCGACGACGTTGGCCAGGTGGTAGGTCGGCAGGCCGTCGGACTTCAGCAGCACGGCGTCGGCGATCTGGCTGTTGGGCACGGTGATGTCGCCGCGGATCACGTCGGGGATGACCGTCGCCCCCTCGGTGGGCTGTCTCTTATACACATCTGACGCTGCCGACGAGCGATCTAGTGTAGATCTCGGTGGTCGCCGGATCATTGAAAAAAAAAAAAAAAAAAAAAGAATCACAGAGGAGGGACAGAAAACAAAAGAGAAGGGAATGGAGGAGAAGAACG
>CALLZA010000744.1 GCA_937858165.1 uncultured Ardenticatenia bacterium | reverse complement strand
TTGGCGCCATGAATGTAGTCCGTTAGCCGTGAAACGATATTGGCATATTTAGGCCGTCATATAACGCCTATTTATATCAATTGGTTACATGCTCGATTATATCTTGGCGCGGCCAGATGGCAAAGTTACCAAAATTAGATGACAGACCGCTAAGTCAAGAGGATTGGGTGGCGTACCCTCACCCCCGGCCCCTCTCCCGGAGGGAGAGGGGGGGGTTTTGCTCCCTTTTCCCTCCCGGAGGGGGGTTGGGGGTGAGGGTGCATCGTGGCCGGGGAAGGGGAAGTGGAAAAAACACTCGCGGGAGAGGGCGCCGGCCATCCCCTCCCGAATACTGACGCGGCCATAGAGGTTCTCGATGAGTTCGGCGGTGGCCGAAAGAAAGCCCGCCGAGCGCCGCTGGCTCTGGGGGGGGGGGGGCAAACGCTCCCGCCCCGGGCTCGGCGGCGGGCGGGGGCGGGGCGGGTGTCGCGACGGGGGTGGGGGCGTCGGCCTGGCGCGGGGCGATCAGAATGATGGCCTCGCCCAGCCAATCCTCGACTTCGGCTCCAGCCTGGCCGCTGTCGTCCAGTGGGCGCAGCTCGATGTCGATGTCGGCCTCTTCCTGCAACTGGAGCAAGGTGATGGCCTGATAGGCGTCCCAGGCGTCGGCCTCCAGCTCGGCGGCGTAGGCGCGCAGCTCGGCCAGGGTGAGGTCGGCCAGCGGTTTGCTCTGGCCGCCAAGGGGTACGGCGTCGGCCGGAGCCAGCGTAACTGTCACAGTTGCCGACGGCCCTTCGCCGGGTAGGGTCAGGGTCAATTGGGCGGCATAGGTGGGGGCGGGTTGGTCGGTCATAGTCATGATAGACCTGGCAGGTCTTCCGAGACCTGTCAGGTCTTACGGATCACTCGTTTAGTAGCGCCAACGAAACCGTACAGACGCTGCTGTCGGTCAGGCGGACGTTGTTCAAATCGACGGCGGTCAGCCGTAGTTCGTACTGACCGGCGGGCAGACCGGTGGTGTCCCATTCAGCCAGTTGGCCCAGGCGGGTGTCGCCACGCTGTTGCTCGACCAACGACCATGTTTCGACCCCGACAGGCCGCGCGTCGATCTGGTAGCGGCGAGCGGCAGGATACTCGGCCGTGCCGACTAGCGCGACGCGCGTGCCGACGGGAAAACCGGCGCCGGTGATGGGGGTCAGGAGGCGCAGCCTCGGATCGGGGCAGGTGAGGGCGTTACTCTGCGCCAGCGCCGGCTGAGCCAGATTGAGGATCGTCGTTTCCAGCAGATCGACGCGCCGCAGGAGCTGCGCGCCGGCGACGATTAAAAAAAAAGACAGCAGCAACGCCGCAGCCGAGGCGGCCAGGCCCAATTCGCGCCCGGAGAAGCGCGGGCGGGCGCTGCGCGGCAGCACGATCTGGCTTGGCGGTTCGGCCGCCGGCTCCGGCCCATAGGGCCGATCCCAGACGGTGGTGCGCACCGCGCGCCAGGGCACGACCGACTCGGGTTGCCGTTCACGCAACTCGTAGAAGCCGTCGAACGGCCGCAGCGCGCCATCGACCCACCCGAAGAGGGCCGCTTCCTCGCGCACCGGGTCCACGACGAGGCCGACGTGCCACGGCTGCGTGAAGGCCGCCGAGTGGACGACGACATCGTCGCTGGAGTAGAAGACGCCCAGGTCGGGATGGGTGTGGAACCAGCCGATAATGTCCAGTTGGGCATAGTGGGCCGTGCGATCGCGGTGGAGCCTGGCCCAGGAGTCGGCCGAGAAGGTGAAGTGCACCGGCCCGTGGTCGGAGCTGACCGCGGGCAGGGCGGCCTTGACCTCGACGACGACACCCGTCTTGTAGCGGTAGACGTGGCCCAGCAGCGCCCCGCCCAGCTCGCAGTCGAGACGGCTGTGGCTGTGGGCATTGATCTGGAGCAGGGCCGTCTGGTGCATCAGGACGACCGGCTGGCTCTCGCCCGGCGTGTTGCCGTGGCGCAGCCAGTCGGCCGTCGGCGCGGGCAACTGGCGGAACGGCAGCCCGGCGATGGCCTCGCGATGGCCGTTGCTCGGCGCGGGAGCGGCGTCGGTCGCCGGGGCCGAGTTGGCCGGTGGGGTAACGGATGGCGCCGCCGAGCCGGTGGGCGGTGCGCCCTCCGGCGGCTTAGCCGAACTTGATGCCGAGGTCATCGGACTCCTCGTCGCGTATGACGATCAGATCAGCCACCGACTGGCCCTTTAGCTCGCGCCGGTCGATGGGGAAGAGCGTCTTGCGAGCCATGGCCCAGGCTGCGGCCTTGGAGTTCATTGGGTCGCGCGGTTCGTAGTTCTTGTACTGCACCATCTCGCCCAGCGTCAGCAGCAGCTCGTCGAGCGTCTTGGCCGGCCACCAGGCGCCGATGCACACCGCGCCGGTGATATGGATGTTGGGATGGAAGATGGGCGTCATCCACTTCAACTGTGGCTGCTTCAGCGGGTACTCGGCGTGAAGGTAGATCGTCACGTCGTGTTGTTCGCGGAAGACCGGCTGGTTGGCGGCGCTGATACCTTCTACACCCTTGCAGGTGTAGCGGATCAAGTACTTTTCCGGCGGGTCACCCTCGGTGCGGATGATATGGATGAGATCGCTCCGATTCGCCAGGTCGCGCACCCGCTGGTAGTCGTTGCGCAACCGGGTTTCACGAATGTCGAAAGACATGTTCGCCTCGGTCTTGTGCTATGCCAAGTGCCCTTCGCGGCGGCTGGCCGGGGTCGCTTACCGGCGTTCCGGCGCGCCACCGGAAGGGCACTTCGTGGTTGAAAGAACGGCTGTGCGCCGCGTTTGTCCTTAGCCGGCCGTAACTTCCGGGAACAGGCTGAGGATGTCGTCCTCCTTCACGCCTGCGTCCCGCAACGATTCCTCATCGCCGAGCCGCTTGCCGGACGAACGGTGGTCCAGCCGATAGGTGATCGGGTTGGCGCCCTGGGCCGTCGGCAGTCCCATCTTGGTCACAAGAGCGGGAATGAGCCGGCGCATGGGCACGTCATCGGGCAACTCGACGGGGGTCTTCTTGGACCCCGTGGGATCGTAAATGATTACCTTAGTGCTCGCCATCTTTTCAAAAGCCTCCAATTGGTTATTCGATAGACATTACGCAAAACGGTTGCCGGGGTTGCAACCCCTTATGCAAACTGCAAAAAGGTCGCTTTGTCGCCCGTCAACTCGAAGTAGACGCGCTCGCTGCCGTTCCGCGCCCGGATGATGCCGAGCGGCGGTACGTCGACCTGGGCGAGCGTCCGGTCGAGGAACTCCTCCTCGCCGGTGATGCGATGTGTCAGGCGCATTTCGCGCTTGGCGCCACAGTGGGGACAGACGGCCGCGTCCTCATAAAGGCGGGCCATCCGCTGGAAGACCGGTTCACTCCGGCCGCACGAGCCACAATCCATCGAGACCACTAGCTCGCTGTCGAACTCCAGCACTGTTTCCGGCCCTAGGCGTTCGCGGGCTGTGGCCAGCAAGCCGGCCAGCGTCGTGCCCTCGGCCGTGGCCTCTGGCAGCTCGACGATCGGCTCCAGCCGCGAGTGGCTCATGCAGCCGACCTTGACCGGGTACTCAGTTAAATAGATGTCGTTGGTCAGGCCGTTGATCATCAGCGCCTTGCCGGGCAGTACTTCCATGTTGTGTAGCAGCTTCAGCGCCTCCTGCGTCTGGAAGGCGGCGACTATGGACGCGCTGGTGGGCGTCGTCGGCACCTTGCCCTGCATGATGTTCTGCCGCGCCAGCAGCGGGCAGGAGTAGCGCAGGTTGATGATCTGGTAGTCGAGGTCGGTCAGGGTGCATTCGTAGCATGCCCCCTCGCCCGGGCGGAAGACGCGGACGATGCCCATCAACTCCTGAATGGCCCCATCGACCCACGGCCGATTGACCGCCCAGGAGAAGCGGTTGATCGACAGCCGGGCCTCGCGGTTATCCAGACAGCCGACGATGGCATCGACGTGACGAAAGACGCCCAGGCCCATCTCGAAGTTGATGTCGCCGTGCCACGTCTTGACCTTCACGTCGGGGTTGAGCGCCTTCACGCCGTCGGCGGCGGCATCCACCTTGCGGCGGCCGCGGTCGTCGGCGCGAAAGAGCACTGAGCCTGTCTCTTATACACATCTCCGAGCCCACGAGACCGTACTAGATCTCGTATGCCGTCTTCTGCTTGAAAAAAAAAACAGTAGACAGAATGCAACACAAGTCTGTACTAGAGAGATTAGAGTACGTACAGAGACCATACAGAAGTACAACAAGCACCA
>CALLZA010000743.1 GCA_937858165.1 uncultured Ardenticatenia bacterium | reverse complement strand
TGCGCAAGGAAGAGGGGGGGCGACACAAGGCGTTCTTCCCGGGCTACCGGCCGCAGTTCTACATTCGGACGATGGACGTGACGGGCGAGATCACCCTGCCGGAGGGTGTGGAGATGGTCATGCCGGGCGACAACGTCAACCTGAAGGTGAAGCTGATCACCCCGGTGGCCCTGGAAGACGGCCAGCGCTTCGCCATCCGCGAAGGCGGCCTGACCGTTGGCGCTGGGGTCATTACCAAGATTCTGGCCTAAAGAAGTGATGAGTGGTTAGTGGCTAGTGACGAGTCGCTGCCCACTAACCACTAGTCACTAACTAGAGGAAAGTATGTCGAAACAACGCATCCGCATTCGCCTCAAGGCCTACGACCATCGTGTTCTAGACCAATCGGCCCGGCGCATCGTCGGCACGGCCGAGCGCACCGGCGCGCGGGTCATCGGCCCCGTGCCGTTGCCCACCCGGCTGGAGCGCTTCACCGTCCGTCGCAGCCCGTTCATTGACAAGGACTCGCAGGAGCACTTCGAAATCAGAACCCACAAGCGCCTGATCGACGTGATCAACCCTGACTCCAAGACGATCGACACCCTCATGCGGCTCAACCTGCCCGCCGGCGTCGATATTGAAATCTCGCTCTAGAGAGGAATTAGGTTCCAGGTTCAAGGTTCCAAGGTAGCTTGCTCTCCCTATGACCCTTAGCCCCTGGCCCTTCTCCCGAGGTGCATCGTGAAAGGACTAATCGGCAAAAAAGTGGGCATGACTCAGGTCTTCGACGAGACCGGCGTCGTCACCCCTGTGACCATCATCCAGGCCGGGCCGTGCTTTGTGACCCAGGTCAAGGATGAGAAGAACGACGGCTATAGCGCCATCCAGATCGGTTTCGGCGAGGTTTCGGCCAAGCGTCTGACCCGCGGCGAGCAGGGCCATCTAGGCATCGTCAAAGGCAATAAGAAGAGCGGCCGGCGCGGCGGCGACAAGGGCATTCCTGCCGTGCGCCACCTGCGTGAGTTCCGCACCGCCAGCGCCGGCGACTACACTGTCGGCCAGCAGTTGACCGTGGCCCAGTTCGAGCCGGGCGAGAAGGTCGACGTCATTGGCAAGACCAAGGGCCGCGGCTTTGCCGGCAATGTGAAGCGTCACAAATTCGCCGGCGGGGTGAAGACCCACGGTCAATCTGACCGCTGGCGTGCCCCTGGCTCCATTGGCTCGGCCACCGAGATGTCGCGCGTGCCCAAGGGCAAGCGCATGGCCGGCCGCATGGGCAACGAGCGCCAGACGGCCCAGAACCTGGTGGTCGTCCGCATCGATCCCGAGCGCAACCTCATCGCCATCCGCGGCGCCGTCCCTGGCGCGAAGGGTGGCCTGGTTATCATCCGCGACGCGGCCAAGGGATGAAGATAGTGATCAGTGATCGGTGGTCAGTGACTAGTCGCTAGTCACGAGCCACTAATCACTAACCACTGGAGAAAGAGACATGGAACTACCAGTCTACAACATGTCCGGCGAACAGGTCAGCACGTACGAGCTGCCGGCGAGCATCTTTGAGGCGAACATCAATCGCGCCCTGATGCACCAGGCTCTCGTGCGCCAGATGGCCAATGCGCGCCTGGGCACGCACAAGGCGAAGACGCGCTCCGAAGTCAGCCGCTCGACCGCCAAAATCTATCGCCAGAAGGGCACCGGCCGCGCCCGCCACGGCAGCCGCAAGGCGCCTATCTTTGTCGGCGGCGGCAAGGCCCACGGGCCGCGACCGCGCAAGTACACCAAGGCCATGCCGCGCAAGATGCGCCGCGCCGCGCTGTGCTCCGCCCTATCGGCCAAGGCCGACGCCGGCGACATCGTCCTGCTCGATCAGATCAGCATGGACGCGCCCAAGACGAAGACGGTCGCCATGCTGATGCGCACGCTGACCAACGGTGAAAGCGCGTTGCTGCTGTTGCCAGAGCGCAACGAGACGGTCGAGAAGTCGGCCCGCAACTTGCAGCACGTCAAGGCGCTGCACGCCAACTATCTGAACATTCGCGATCTGTTGGGTTACAGCAAGATCGTCATGCCCCTGGCGGCAATCGATGTCGTCTCCGGCTTCTTGGAGACGGAAGAAGGCACCGAATGGGTGCTAGTCGACGAAGGCCCCGCGGCTGGTGGAACGGTGGAGGCATAACATGCATTGGCGCGACATCATTCGCCGGCCGGTGGTCACCGAGAAGAGCAACTTCCTGGCCGACATCAATAATCAGTATACCTTTGTCGTTCACCCGCGCGCGAACAAGTTGCAGGTGAAGCAAGCCATCGAATTGGCCTGGCCCAACGTGCGCGTTGAGAAGATTCGCATCGCCAATATGCCGGCCAAGCGCGCCCGACGGATGCGCCGCGTGACCGTCCGCAAGGCGAGCTGGAAAAAGGCCATTGTGACGCTGCAACCGGGCAGCCGCATCGACCTGTTCGAGGGAGTGTAAACAATGCCAGTCAAAGTATTCAAACCGACCTCGCCCGGCCGCCGCGACATGACCGGTTTCTCTTTTGAAGAGATTACCCGCACCGAGCCGGAGCGTAGCCTTGTGCGTGGCCTGCGCAACAAGGCCGGCCGCAATATGCGCGGCAAGATCACCGTTCGCCATCAGGGCGGCGGCCACAAGCGGCTCTACCGCGAGATCGACTTCAAGCGCGACAAGCTGAACGTGCCCGCGCGCGTTTCGACCATCGAGTATGACCCGAACCGCTCGGCGCGCATCGCCTTGCTGGTTTACGCTGACGGCGAGAAGCGCTACATCCTGGCCCCGCTGGGCGTCAAGGTCGGCGACCAACTCGTCAGCGGCCAGAAGGCGGAGATTCGCCCCGGCAACTCGCTGCCGCTGCGCAACATCCCGCTCGGCACGACCATTCACAATATCGAGCTTTACCCCGGCCGCGGCGGCCAACTGGTGCGCTCGGCGGGTGTCTCGGCCCAACTGATGGCCAAGGACCACCCGCAGTACGCCACCATCCGCCTGCCTTCCGGCGAAGAGCGCTACGTCGCCCAGGAGTGCCTGGCGACCATCGGCCAGGTCGGTAACGTCGAGCACGGCAACATCAAGCTGGGCAAGGCCGGCCGCAAGCGCCACATGGGTGTTCGGCCGTCGGTTCGTGGCTCGGCCATGACCCCGCGTGACCATCCCCACGGTGGTGGCGAAGGCGCCGCGCCCATCGGCATGGCCAGCCCGAAGACGCCCTGGGGCAAGGTCGCTTTGGGCCAGCGCACGCGCAAGAATAAGGCCACGGACAAGTATATCTTCCGTCGCCGCGGCAAGAAGCGCAGATAGGTTCTAGGTTCCAGGTTCCAGGTTCCAGGGAAGATCACTCTTCCCCTTGAACCCGGCCCCTGGCCCCTAGCCCCTAGGAGAACAACATGTCACGTTCACTGAAAAAAGGGCCGTTCATCGAGCCGAAGCTGCTCAAAAAGGTTGAGGATCTCAATACGTCGCGCAAGCGCCAGGTGATCCGGACGTGGTCGCGGGCCAGCACCATCTTCCCGCAGATGGTGGGCCACACCATTGCCGTCTATGACGGCCGCCGCCACATTCCCATCTACGTCACCGAGAATATGGTCGGCCACAAGCTCGGCGAATTCGCGCCGACTCGCACTTTCCGCGGCCACGTGGCCAAGTCGGAAAAGAAAGGACGCAAATAAACCATGGCCGATAGAGCTGCCAACGCTTTTGAGGTTCGGGCGATCGTGCGCCACATCCCGATGAGCACGCAGAAGGTGCGTCTCGTCGTCAATGCTGTGCGCGGCATGGACGCATCGAAGGCGCTCGATACCCTGCGCTTCATGCCCCAGGCCGCCGCCGAACCGGTGTTTAAGTTGATTTCCTCGGCTGTTGCCAACGCCGAAGAGAACTACGGGCTGGAAATGGATGAGCTGGTCGTCAGCGAGATTTGGGCCGACGAAGGCCCGCGCCATCGCAAAGCGCCCCACGGCGGGCGTTTCGCCGGCCGCGGTCGCTTCCGCCCCATCGTCCGTCGTTCGTCGCACATTACGGTCGTTCTGGCCGAGCGGGAGTCGAATTAGCAATATGGGACGCAAAGTACATCCAGTAGGTTTTCGCCTGAAGTACATCCGCGACTGGAACGCTCGGTGGTATGCTGAGGGCGGCCGCTATCGCGACCTGCTCCAGGAAGACATGGCCATCCGGCGCATGATCAAGCACGACCTGAACTCGGCCGGCGTGGCCAAGGTCGAGATCGAGCGCTTCCCGAACCAGGTGCAGGTGACCATCCACACCGCCCGGCCGGGCATTGTCATCGGCCGCAAGGGCGCGGCGGTCAAGGACCTGCGCCAGAAGCTGAAGGACATGACCGGCAAGACCGCCCGTGTTGAGGTGGAAGAGATCACCCAGCCCGACGCCAATGCTCAGCTCATCGCTGAAAACATTGCCGGCCAGCTGGAGCGCCGCATCTCCCACAGCCGGGCCATGAAGCGCGCCGTGCTACAGGCGATGCGCGCCGGCGTCAAGGGTGTGCGCATCGAGGCCAGCGGCCGTCTGTCCGGCTCCGAAATGGCCCGCAAGGAGAAGCTCTGGGAAGGGCGCGTCCCGCGCAACATGATCCGCGCCGACCTGGACTATGGCTTTGCCGAAGCCCTGACCACCTATGGCCGCATCGGCATTAAGGCTTGGGTCTACAATGGCGAAATCCTGCCGCAGCGCGTGGAGGCCACGGACGTCTATATCAGTGAATAGGTCCTAGGGGTTAGGGGCTAGCGGCTAGGGAAGTGCGTTCTTCCCCTAGCCACTAACCCCTGGCCCCTAGCCCTAGGAGTAAGAACCATGTTAATGCCTAAGCGCGTTAAATATCGCAAGCAATTCCGCGGTCGTCGCCGCGGTATGGCCAAGGGCGGCTCCACTCTGCTCATCGGCGAATACGGCCTGCAGGCCCTCGAAGCCGGCTGGGTCACCAGCCGTCAGATCGAGGCCATCCGCCGGTCCATCGTCCGCCAGATGCGCCGCCGTGGTAAGTACTGGGTGCGCATCTTCCCCGACAAGCCCGTCACGGCCAAGCCGGCCGAGACGCGCATGGGCAAGGGCAAAGGCTCCGTCGACCACTGGGTGGCCGTCGTCAAGCCGGGCCGTGTCATCTTCGAGATCGCCGACGTGCCGACCGACATCGCCCTGCAGGCGCTGCGTTCGGCGGGTTATAAGCTGCCCATCAAAACGCAGGTCATCTCGCGTGAGGAGGCTCTGTAATGGCCAGCATCGTCGAATTGAACCAGATGAGCAATGACAAGCTGGAAAAGACGCTCGAAGAAGCGCGCGAAGAGATGTTCAACCTGCGCTTTCAGATCGCCTCGGCCCGGCTAGAGAATACGGCCCGGCTGCGCCAGGTGCGTCGTCAGGTGGCCCGGGTGGAGACTGTCCTCCACCAGCGCCAGCTGGCGACCGATGCCGCGGTTGCCGAACCGACCATCGCTGAACGTCTCAACGGCCAAGAGTGGCAGGCCAATGCCCGCTACGTCTATGAAGACAGCGCCTGGCAGGTCGAGTTCAATGACAAGGGCGGCAAGAAGCTGGCCACGGCTTGGGTCAACCTGAACAAGGCTCAGTCCAAGAAGAAGGACGCCAAAGCGCCGCAGTTGGTCGTTCGCCACGAGGTAAGATAGGTTCTAGGTGCTAGGGACCAGGGGTCAGGGAAGAGGTACTCTCCCTAATTCCTAATCCCTAACCCCTAAGCTAGAGGTACTACCATGAGAGAACAGCGTAAACGACTCGTCGGCGTTGTGACCAGCGACAAGATGGACAAGACAATTGTCGTCTCCGTTTCGACGACGAAGCGTCATCCGATCTACGGCAAGGTCTTCAGCCGCGTGACCAAGTATAAGGCTCACGACGAGAACAACGAGTGCCGCGTGGGCGACCGCGTGGAGATCATCGAATCACGACCCTATAGCCGTGAGAAGCGCTTCGCGCTCGTCTCCGTGCTGCAGCGGGCCGACTAAGCGAGGCGTACCATGATTCAGAAAGAAAGCCGACTCAACGTCGCCGATAACTCCGGCGCTCGTGAGCTTCTCGTCATCCAGGTCATGGGCGGTTCGCGTCGTCGCTATGGCGGCGTGGGCGACGTGGTCACGGCGACAGTCAAGAAGGCCACGCCCAACGCCACAGTCAAGAAGAGCGCCGTTGTAAAGGCCGTCATCGTTCGTACGACGAAAGAGTACAAGCGCGAAGACGGCAGCTACATCCGCTTCGACGACAATGCCGCCGTCATTCTGGACGCGGAAGGCAAGAACCCGGTCGGCACGCGCATCTTCGGCCCCGTTGCGCGCGAGTTGCGCGACAAGGGGTTTGGGCGCATCTTGTCGCTGGCCCCGGAGTCGCTCTAGTTACGAGTGACGAGTGACGGGTTACGAGTTCAGGGTGCGCTCTTCATTCGTATCTCGTATCTCGTACGTAGTAACTACTAAAGGTGTATTATGCGAATAAAAGTAAACGACACCGTCGAAGTCATCTCCGGTAACTTCAAGGGCGTGCGCGGTACTGTCCAGCGTGTCTATCCGGGCAAGCAGATGGTGGTGGTCTCCGGCGTCAACATCGTGAAGAAGCACCAGAAGTCGCGTCCCACCGGCGGCCGTTCGCGCGCCCAGGGCGGCATCATCGAGTTCGAAGCGCCGATTCACGTCTCGAAGGTCATGCTGGTCGAAGGCGGCAGCGGCCAACGCACGCGCGTTGGCCTACGGCGCGACGATAACGGCCGTCCCGTCCGCTACTCGAAGAAGAGCGGCGCGGAGTTGGATTAATCAGTTATCAGTCGTCAGTTATCAGTCGTCAGTCCGGTTCCATCTGACTGACAACTGATCACTGACAACTGTCAACTATCAGACGAGGAACAACAATGGCAACCAACTTCATGCCCTTGCCGCAACTGTATCGCGACGAAGTCATCCCGGCCCTGATGAAGGAGTTCGACTACTCCAGCGTCATGCAGGTGCCGCGGATCACTAAGGTCGTTGTCAACATCGGCCTGGGCGAAGCGCTCGACAACGCCAAAGCGATCGAGTTCGCCACCACCGACCTTACCAATATCACTGGGCAAAAGCCGGTGCTGACCAAGGCCAAGAAGTCCATCGCCGCCTTCAAGCTGCGCGATGGTCGTGTCATCGGCCTCAAGGTCACCCTGCGTGGCGAACGGATGTGGGCTTTCCTGACCCGCCTCATCCACATCGCCCTGCCCCGTACGCGCGACTTCCAGGGGATTTCGCCCGAGGCCTTTGACGGCCGCGGCAACTATACCCTGGGCCTGCGCGAACAGTTGATTTTTCCGGAAGTCGATTACGACAAGATCGACAAGATTCGGGGCATGGAAGTGACTATCGTCACCACTGCCCCCACCGACGAAGAAGGACGCCGCCTGCTGGCCCTGATGGGCATGCCCTTCCGGCGCGAAGTGGCCGAAGCGGCCTAATTGACTGACAGGAGTTCGCTCGATGGCGAAGAAATCGATGATCGCACGTGAAACGAAGCGGAAGTACCGCGTTCGCGTCCGCAACCGCTGTAAGCTGTGCGGCCGTCCCCGCGGTTACATCCGTCGCTTTGGCCTGTGCCGGATTTGCTTCCGCGAACAGGCCCTGAAGGGCAATATCCCCGGCGTCGTCAAGTCGAGCTGGTAGAGGTGCGCTATGTCTATGAGTGATCCGATTGCCGACATGTTGACGCGCATGCGCAACGCCCTGGACCGCCAGCAGCCAACGGTCGCCATGCCCCATTCCAAGGTGAAGGTGGCCATTGCCGACGTGCTGAAGAACGAGGGCTATATTGAGAGTTACGAGATCTTGCCCGGCACGATCGCTGCTGCGGGCACGCCGACTGCCGGCGCGCCGGTGGCCAGCGCCACGGGGCAGAGCAAGTTCCCCACCCTGGTCATTCGCCTGCGCTACGTGGGTGGCCGGCGCGAACGCCGCTCGGTCATCAATGGCCTGCAGCGCGTCAGCTCCCCTGGCCGTCGCGTCTACGTGGGCAAGCGCGAGATCCCGTGGGTCCTCAGCGGCCTGGGCGTCTCCATCGTCACGACCTCGCGCGGCGTCATGACCGACCAGAAGGCTCGCCAGCTCGGGCTGGGCGGCGAGTTGCTGTGCAAGGTTTGGTAGTGATTAGTGACGAGTGGCGGGTGACCGGCGATGAGCTGCACGTCACGCGCCACTGACCACTAACTCGGAGGAATCATCCAAATGTCGCGAGTAGGTAAGGCGCCAATAGAACTGCCCAAGGGCGTCAGCGTCGATATCGACGGCTCGACGGTGGCTGTGAAGGGGCCGAAAGGCGCGTTGACCCGCACGCTGCACCCGGAGATGGTCATCGCCATCGAAGACGGCGTGATGCGCGTGACGCGGCCGACCGATAGTCGGCAGCACCGCTCCTTGCATGGCTTGACACGGGCGCTGTTGAACAACATGGTCACCGGCGTCAGCGCCGGCTTCACGCGGGTCTTGCAGATCGAAGGCGTGGGCTATCGCGCTGAGATGGACGGCAAGACGCTCGTCCTCTATGTCGGCTACTCTCACCCGGTGCGCTTCGCGCCGGAGCGAGACATCGCCTACAACGTCGAAGAGCGCGGTCGCAAGGTCACCATCAGCGGCTCCGACAAAGAGTTTGTCGGTGAAGTGGCTGCCCGTGTTCGCAAGACGCGGCCGCCCGAGCCCTATAAGGGCAAGGGCATCCGCTATGACAACGAAGTCGTCCGCCGCAAGGCCGGCAAGACAGGTAAGGTGTAGGATGGCAAACGGCAACGAAGCGCGCAAGCGGCGGCAGCGTCGCATTCGCATGAAAATCTCGGGCACGGCTGAGCGTCCACGGCTCAACGTCTTTCGCAGCCTGGAGCACATCTATGCCCAGGTGATCGACGACGTGGCCGGCAACACGCTGGTCTCTGCCTCGAGCCTGGACAAGGAACTGGCCGGGCAACTGGATAACAAGAAGAAGCAAGAGCAGGCCACAATGGTTGGCAAGCTGGTGGCGCGGCGGGCGCTGGACGCGGGCATTCAGGAAGTGGTCTTCGACCGCGGTGGCTATCTATACCATGGGCGCATCAAGGCCCTGGCCGACGGCGCGCGCGAAGGCGGCCTGAAACTATAGTGAATCAGTAGTCAGTGATCAGTATTCAGTCTCATACTGCCTACTGTTGACTGCTGACTGTTTACTGCTTACTGCTTACTGACCACTGGAGTCTACAAATGGGACAGCGAAGAAGAGATCAAAGCTTTCGCGAGCAGAAAGACGAGTTCGATGAGCGTATCATCGACATCGCCCGCGTCGCCAAGGTTGTAAAGGGCGGCCGTCGCTTCGCCTTCCGCGTGACGGTCGTCGTCGGCGACAACCGGGGCAAGGTCGGAGTCGGCATTGGTAAGGCCCGCACTGTGCCCGACGCTATCCGCAAGGCGCTGGAAGCGGCCCGCAAGGAGATGGTCAGCGTGCCGATCTATGGCACGACCATTCCCCACGAGGTCATTGGCCGGCATGGCGCGGCGCGTGTGATGCTGAAGCCGGCCTCGCCCGGCACGGGCGTCATCGCCGGCGGCGGCGTGCGCGCCGTCATCGAGTCCGCCGGCTATCGTGACATCCTGACCAAGTCGTTGGGCAGCTCCAACGTGCTCAACGTCATGATGGCTACGATGGACGGTCTGGATCGACTGATGGACATGCGCCAGATCGCCATCGATCGCGGCAAAGACCCGGCATCGGTCACGCCGTTCTGGGGGCGCAAGTAATGGCACGCCTACGCATCACCTATAGCAAGAGCGCCATCGGCTACACCGTGCGCCAAAAGGCCACCGTCAAGGCCCTGGGCTTCACCCACCTGAACCAGACGGTGGAACATGACGATACGCCGTCCATCCGGGGCATGATCAACCGCATCAGCCACCTGTTGACGGTTGAAGAGGTCGCGGCCCAGGAGGTCGCGGCTGAGAAGGTCGGGTAACATGAAACTAAACGACTTAAGCCCGAACGAAGGCTCGAAGAAGTCGCGTAAGCGCGTCGGCCGCGGCATCTCCGCCGGCCAGGGCAAGACCGCCGGCCGCGGCACGAAGGGTCAGGGCGCGCGCAGCGGCGGCATCAAAGGCCCCTACTTTGAAGGTGGCCAGTTGCCTCTGGCGCGGCGTCTGCCGTTCAAGCGCGGTTTCACCAACATTCGCCGCGTCGAGTACAAAGTGGTCAACCTGCAACGGTTGGCCGAGTGCGACTTCGACGGCGAGACGGTGACGCTCGAGCTGATGGCCGACTTTGGATTGATCAAAAAGTCGACCGACCCGGTCGTGGTGTTGGGCGAAGGCGAGTTGACCACGGCGCTGACTGTGCAGGCCCACCGCTTTTCGTCGTCGGCCAAAGAGAAGATCGAAGCCGCCGGCGGTAAGGTGGAGCTTGTGCCCTACAGCCCCAAGGCGACGCCCGCCGGCAACTAGTGATTACGAGTCACTAGTCACTGTATAGGAGATAAGCCATGATCGAATCAGTGCGCGCGGCATTCACGCTACCCGACCTGCGGCGTCGCATCCTGTTCACCATCGCCATGCTGGTCATCTATCGACTGGTAGCCAACATCCCGGTGCCGGGCGTCGACTTGCAGGCGTGGCTGGTATTCACCGCGCAGCGGACGGGCAACTCGGTCGTTGACTTCCTCGATCTGTTGTCAGGCGGCGCGGTCAGCAACTTCTCGGTGATGGCGATGGGTGTCTATCCCTACATCACCGCGTCGATTATCATCCAGTTGCTGACACCCATTATCCCGCAGTTCCAGGAGTTGCAGTCGGAAGGTGAGTCGGGTCGCAACAAGCTGAACCGCTACACCTACTTCCTGACCGTGCCCCTGGCGTTCTTGCAAGCTGTCGGCCAGATTCGACTGGTTGGCGCCAGCCTGACGGGTGGCGTTGAGTCGATCATGCCCAACTTCGGCTTCACCGGCGCAAACCTGCTGCCGACGTTGACGACGCTGGTGGCTATGGTCGGCGGTACAATGTTCGCCATCTGGCTCGGCGAGCGCATTACTGAAGAGGGTGTGGGGCAGGGTATCTCGCTGATCATCTTCGGCGGCATCGTCTCCGGCATCATCCCCGGGCTGGCTCAGATGTTCACCTTGGAACCGGCGGCGCGCATCTTCTCGCTTCTGACCTTCCTGCTCTATCTGGTGCTGACCGTGTTGGTCATCGTCATCATTCAGGAGGGGCAGCGCAGAATTGCCGTCCAATATGGGCGGCGCGTGCGCGGACGTAAGATTTACCAGGGTCAAAGCACCTATATTCCGTTGAAGGTCAACACCGCGGGTATGATCCCGATCATCTTCGCGCAGTCGATCCTGACCTTCTTCCCGCTCATCGCCGGCCTGTTCGTGACCGGTAGCGGCAGCGTCATCGACAACATCGCCACGGCCGTCGGTAACTTCGGCACACAACAGAATGTAACCACGGCTCCGGTCGCCTTCACCGCCTACTGGGTGCTGTACTTCATTCTGGTCGTCGCCTTTACGTTCTTTTACACCGACGTCATGATCCGGCAGCAGAACCTGCCGGAGACGCTGCAACGCCAGGGCGGGTTCATCCCCGGCATTAGGCCCGGCAAGCGCACCGAGAACTACATCATGTCCGTGGTGCGGCGCATCACGCTCATCGGCGCGCTGTTTCTGGGCCTCATCGCCGTTCTGCCGGGCATCATGGCCGTGGTGGCCCTGGTGCTGCAAATCCCTGGCCTGGAGCGGAGCGTGCTGGTTATCAGCGGCTCCGGCCTGATCATCGTTGTCGGCGTCGTCGTTGACACGATGCGCCAGTTGGAAGCCCAACTGCTCATGCGCCATTACGAGGGGTTCCTGAAGTCGTAACAGTAGTTGTCAGTTGTTAGTTGTCAGCACCGAACTGGTTCCAGGAACTGACGACTGTCAACTAACAACTGACCACTGCTCTCGGGGGTAGCCATGAAGTTCATTATCCTGATTGGCCCGCCAGGAGCCGGCAAGGGCACTCAGGCAAAGTTGTTGGAAGAGTCGATGGGCCTGCCGCAGGTCTCGACAGGCGACTTGTTTCGTTACAATCTGAAGAACGCGACCGAGTTGGGCAAGTTGGCCCAGACCTATATGGACAAGGGCGAACTGGTTCCCGACTCGGTGACGGTGGCGATGGTGAAAGATCGCCTGGCGCGGCCCGACGCGGCCAACGGAGCTATCCTCGATGGCTTCCCGCGGACGACGGTGCAGGCCGACGCGCTCGACGCACTGCTGGCGGATATGGGCGGCCACATTGCTGTGGTACCCCACATCGTGGTCGACCGTGAAGAGTTGGTGCAGCGCCTGCTGAAGCGCGCCCAGATCGAAGGCCGCGTCGACGATAGCGAAGACACCATCCGCACCCGGATGCGCGTCTATGAAGAGCAGACGAAGCCGCTGCTGGACTACTATGCCCAGCACGGCCTGGTTGTGGAAGTGGACGGCCAACAGAGTGTGGCCGCCGTGCAGCGAGACCTGTGTCGAGTGATCGAGCAGGCCGCGTAGCGTGAGCCTGCAGGCTCACGCGACAGAGGAGTAGGTAGTCATGAAGGTAGCATCGTCGATCAAGCGGCGTTGTCCGAAGTGCAAGATTATTAAGCGCAATGGCGTAGTGCGCGTGATTTGCAGCGATCCGAATCACAAGCAGCGTCAGGGTTAAGGGAGAGGCAGCATGGCACGTATTGCAGGTGTCGACATTCCGCGCAATAAGCGCGTCGAGATTAGCCTGACCTATATCTATGGCATTGGCCGCACGACCAGCCACAACATTCTGAATCAGGCCGAAGTGAACCCGGACACCCGGGTGCGCGACCTGTCGGAGGCGGAGGTGACGCGCCTGCGCCAGTTGGTCGAAAAGGAGCACACTGTCGAAGGCGACCTGCGGCGCGAGGTGGCAATGAACATCAAGCGCCTGGGCGAGATCGGCAGTTATCGCGGTACGCGCCACCGCCGGCATTTGCCGGCGCGCGGCCAGCGCACGCGCACCAATTCGCGCACGCGCAAGGGGCCGAAGAAAACGGTGGCCGGGCGCGGCCGGCGCAAGGGCGGCAAGTAGTTCGAGTGACGAGTTGCGAGTTGAGAGTCCGCGTGACTCTTAACTCGCGCCTCGTATCTCATATTTGGAGAAAAGATGGGACGCAATAGAAGACAAGCACAAGCGACGCGCAAAAAGGTGCGCAAGATGGTGCCCAAGGGGCAGGCCCATATCTATGCCGCCTTCAACAACACCATCGTGACCATTACCGACACCAAGGGCAACACCGTGGCCTGGTCCAGTTCCGGCGCGTCGGGGTTCAAAGGCTCGCGCAAGAGCACCCCATATGCCGCGCGACTGGCCGGCCAGAATGCGGCCCGCATCGCCGTGGAAAACGGGGTGCAGGAAGTGGATGTCGTCGTCAAGGGGCCTGGCCCCGGCCGCGAGGCAGCCATCCGCTCGATTCAGGCCAGCGGCATCCGCGTGACATCCATTCAGGATATTACTCCGGTTCCGCATAACGGCTGTCGGCCGCCGAAGAAGCGCCGCATCTAGTTCATTCAATTGGCCTGGTCGCGGAGAGGGAAGAAGGGTCGCCAAGCCTGTAAACCTCTCTCGACTGGTTGGCGGGCTGTCGGCCCGCGCACAATACTCGGAGGTAACCAAGTTGGCACGTTACACAGGTCCTGTGTGCCGGTTGTGCCGGCGCGAAGGCGAAAAACTATTCTTGAAGGGGTCGCGGTGTCTGACCCCGAAGTGTTCGGTCGAACGCCGCACTTATCCGCCGGGGCAACATGGCAAGGAAAATCAGTTCCGCCGTGGCCGCGCCTCGGACTATTTGTTGCAGCTGCGCGAGAAGCAGAAGGCCCGCCGCATCTACGGTGTGCTGGAGCGGCAGTTTAGCCGCTACTTCGAGCGTGCCTCGCGCGCCAAGGGTCTGACGGGTTACAACCTGTTGGCGACCCTGGAGCAGCGCCTGGACAACGTGGTGTACCGCATGGGCCTGGCCGACTCGCGGCCGCAGGCCCGCCAGTTGGTGCAGCACGGCCATATTATGCTCAATAAACGCAAGACCAATATCCCGTCGGCGCTGGTGGCGCCGGGCGATATCGTGTCGGTGCGACCGGAGAGCCTGCGCCGGACCTACTTTAAGGACCTGCGCCAGAACCTGGACGACCGCCGCGTGCCTCGCTGGTTGTCGGTCGATACCGCCGCCCTTTCGGGTCGCGTGTTGCACATGCCCGCCCGCGAGGACATCGACATCTCGCTCAACGAGCAGCTCATCGTCGAGTACTACTCGCGTTAAAGCGGAGTGACGACAGATGAATGGCGAGCTACGAGTCAGAGTCAACCTTCTGAACTCGTCACTCGTCACTCGTCATTCGTAACTCGAGGGAGGTAATCGCCTTGGCAATCAATAATCTAATCATGCCGAAGATCGAAAGCACGGCCATGTCGGCGGAGTACGGCCGCTTCGTGATCGGCCCGCTGGAGCGCGGCTACGGCACGACGCTGGGCAATGCCCTGCGGCGTGTGCTGTTGGCTTCACTGCCCGGCGCGGCGGTCACGTCCATTCGTGTTACCGATGTGCCCCATGAGTTTTCGGCCATCACCGGCGTGCGCGAAGACATGATGCAGTTCATCCTGCACATCAAACAACTTCGGCTGCGGCTGGTCAACACCGAGATCGCCCGTATGCGCCTGGAAGTGCAGGGCGCTGGCCCGGTCACCGCGGCCGACATTCAGGCCCCGCCGGAAGTTGAGATCATCAATCCCGACCTCTACCTGTTCACGGTCGACTCTGACGACACCTTCCTGGAAGTCGAGATGATGGCCGAGACCGGGCGTGGCTATTCGCCGGCCGAAGAGCGCGGACGCCTGCCCATCGGCGAGCTGCCGGTCGACTCCATCTTCAGCCCCATCCGCCGCGTTTCCTACGACGTCGAGAAGACGCGCGTGGGCCAGGTGGCCGACTATGACCGCGTGGTGATGGAGATTTGGACCGACGGCACGCTGAAGCCCGAAGACGCGTTGGCCCAGGCGGCGCAACTGCTGATGCAGCACCTGCGCCCCATCGCCGGCGTCAGCGAGGACAGCTTCTCCACCATCGAGGAAGAGCGCCACGAAGAGATGATCCCCAACGAGATCTACGACACGCCCATCGAGCAACTCGACCTGAGCGTGCGCGTCTTCAACTCGCTCAAGCGCACCGGCATCACCAAGGTCGGTGAGATGCTGGAGATGCTAGACCGCGGCGAAGAGACGATGCTGGCCATCCGCAACTTCGGCGACAAGTCGCTGGACGAGCGGAAGCAGCAGCTTCGCCTGA
>CALLZA010000742.1 GCA_937858165.1 uncultured Ardenticatenia bacterium | reverse complement strand
ACCTCTTCGCCGCCGTCGAGATGGATGACGCCCAGCGAGAAGGCGGGGCGGTAGAGGAGTTCGATCTGCATAGTTGGTTCTCCTTGTGGGTTGGACTAGGGGGATGATAGCAGGAAAAGGGGCCAGGAGCAGCGCCTGTAGTGAACCCCAAAACTTGGACAGGTAGGTAAGTCGGATATGATGTTCAAGCGGAGGGTTCACAATGGCCAAACGGCGGCAGTTCACGGCGGCGTTCAAGGCGCAGGTGGTGCTGGAGTTGTTGAGTGGCGGCAAGAGCGTGGCCGAGGCCGCACGCGAGTATCGGGTGAAGCCGGAGATCATCTCCCGCTGGCGGCGGCAGTTCCTGGAGAACGCGGCCAGCGTGTTCGAGAAGTCCACGGCGGCAGGCGGCGAGGCCGAGGCGCGCATCGCCGAGTTGGAGCGGGCGTTGGGCAGGAAGACGCTGGAGCTGGAGGCGGCAAAAAAAGCCTCCACGCTCTTCCAGTAGTGGCGCGACGACGGATGGCCGGGCAGTTGGCCGAAGCGTATCCGGTGCGGGTCGTCTGCCAAGTGTTGGCGGTGGCGTCGAGCAGTTTCTACTACCGGCCGTCGCCGGCGGACGAGAGCGCGCTGCAGGCGGCCATCGCTGAATTGGCCGGGCAATGGCCGACCTATGGCTACCGGCGCATGACGGCTGAACTCCGGCGTGCCGGCTGGACGGTCAATCACAAGCGCGTAGCACGACTGATGGCCGAGTTGGGTCTGAAGGTGCGCCGCAGACGAAGCGGGCCACGGACGACTGACAGCAGTCATGACCGGCCGCGCTTCCCCAACCTGGTGCGAGCGTTGGAAGTCGTACGCCCTGACCAGGTGTGGGTGGCCGACATCACCTACATTCGCTTGCAGCGTGGCTTCGTCTACCTGGCCGTGGTCATGGACGTCTTCACCCGCGCCATCCGGGGCTGGGCGCTGGAATGTGACCTTGACCGCGGCCTGACGATGGCCGCCCTGGCCCGTGCCCTGCGCGGCGGACGGCCGGAGATTCATCACTCCGACCAGGGTGTGCAGTATGCAGCCGGCGAGTACGTGGCGTTGTTGCACGCCGCCCAAGTGGCCGTTAGTATGGCCGATGTTGGCGCAGCGTGGCAGAATGGCTATGCTGAGCGGCTCATGCGCACCATCAAGGAGGAGGAGGTCTACCTCAGCGAGTATGTTGATTACCACGATGCCCTCAACCAACTCGGTCGCTTCCTGGACGATGCCTACATGCACAAGCGGATTCACTCCGCCCTCGGCTATCTCACGCCGGCTGAGTTTGAGTCCCAATGGCTCGGCCAACAACTTGTGCACGAGGCGATACCCTTAAGTTGACCCTTTTTGTGTCCAACTTTTGGGGGTCAGTACAGTCAGTTAGGACACTGACCCACTGACCTACTGATTACTGACCTACTTCTCTTATTACCTCAAGCATCGCCTCATGAACAACGCCGTTGCTGGCGACAATGTGCATCTGGCGGGCGAAGCCAAGGGGGCGGCCGTCGATGAGCGTCACGCAGCCGCCCGCCTCCTGCACCAGCAGGATGCCGGCGGCCACGTCCCAGGCGTTGACCTTGAACTCCCAGTAGCCGTCGAGCCGCCCGGCGGCAACGTAGGCCATGTCCAGCGCGGCCGAGCCGGCCCGCCGCAGGCCGAAAGCGCGCTTGATGAAGCGGGCCACGTAGGCGGCATTGTCGAGCGGGCTGGTGTGGACGTCATAGGGAAAGCCAGTCGCCAGCAGACTACCGACAAGCTCGGCCGCGGCGCTGACGCGCAACGAGCGTGTCCCGTTCGGGCCGCTGACCGTCGCGCCCTGCCCGGCGGCGGCGCGGAAGCACTCGTCGCGCGTCGGGTCGTAGATGACGCCGACCAACGGCCGCGGCCCGTCGTAGAGCGCCAGCGAGACGCAGAAGACGGGGAAGCCGTGGGCGTAGTTGCTGGTTCCGTCCAGCGGGTCGATGATCCAGGTGTAGGGCTGGGCGCCGGTTTCGTCGGTGCCCTCCTCGCCCAGCAAGCCGTGGCCAGGGAAGGCGGCGCGCAGCCGGTCGGTGATGAGCGTCTCAGCGGCGCGGTCAAACTGGGTGACGAAGTCAACGGCCGAACTTTTGGTTTCGATCTGCTTCTCGCCTGTCTCTTATACACATCTGACGCTGCCGACGAGCGATCTAGTGTAGATCTCGGTGGTCGCCGTATCATAAAAAAACAAAAAGAACAAAAAAAAAAAAAGAAGCGACTATAAAAATAGAAATAACAAACATACAAGAGAAAAAGAAAGCACAGAACAAAACAGCATG
>CALLZA010000741.1 GCA_937858165.1 uncultured Ardenticatenia bacterium | reverse complement strand
GATGTGTATAAGAGACAGGGGCTACAGCGGCAACTTCGCGCCCATGACCGTGACCTACCCTGACGGTTCGGCCGTCAACTGCAACGACACGGCGAACGTGCGTTGCCTCACGGTGAACAACAAGCCCGGCGACCGGATGGTACAGTTCGTACAGGTGAACACCAACGGCCAAAACGGCATCTATACCGCCACCGTTGGCGTCGGCTCCGGCAGCAGCGCGACGTTCTCGTTCAACGCCCTGGCGGCCAGTGCTTTGCAGGTATCCAGCCCCAACAAGCACACGCTGGCCCTGAAGGAGCACTCGTTCCTGCTCGACCTGGGGCGGGCGACGGACGACAACCGGCTCCAGGGCTGGCTCCAGACCCCCGCCGGAGTTGCCTTTGGCTCCCCCTTCACCCTATACGACGACGGCGCCCACGGCGACGGCGCGGCCGGCGACGGCCGCTTTGGCTCGGACTCCTTCACCCCGCCGCGGGCGGGCGCGGCCTATCTGTGGGTTGAGGGCGTAACCGGCGGCGTGGCCTTCCGCCGCTCCGACCCGGCGCCGTTCAACTTCCAGCCGCTGGACATCTGGGCCAGCGAAGCCTATGGCACAGGGCGCTATCAGGAGGGGTTCTACGGCGAGCAGGTGCCCGTCTACTTCTACGTCACCAACCAGGACAATGTCGAGCACTGCTACCGGGTCGATTTCACCGTGCCGGCGGGGTGGACGTTCACTTCGCCGTTCCTCTACAACTACTGCGTCCCGCCCCAGACGACGTCCGGCCCCTACCTCTACGTCAGCCGGCAGCCGAGCGCCACAACGCAGGGCGAGATCGGCGAAGTGACGCTGACGCTGACTGAAGTCCAGGAAGGGTCGATCGCCGGCTCGGCCAGCACCCAGGTGGCCCTGTTCCGCCGCCCGGCGGCGCTGGCGGTCGACAACCGGCAGGTTGGCCCCAGCCGGCCCGACGGCACGGACACGGTCGAGTTGACGCTGAACCTGATCGACGACTTCGGCCAGCCCGTCGGTTACTCCGGCCCGTTCAGCGGCGAGCTGACGGTCACCGGCGGAACGTATGAGTTGCCGACGGGGAGTTACGAGGACGGTCGCCTGCGCATTGTGTTCACCGCCGGCAACACACCGGGCACAGCCACCCTCAGCGCTCTGGCCGAAGGGGGGCTGACGGCCGAGACGACGATTGAGCTGGCCGAACCGACCGCCGCTCAGATCGAACTGACGGCCGCGCCGATCGACCTGAGCGCCGTCGGGCAGTCGTCGCTCACCGTGACCGTGCGCGATGCCTATGGCGACCCGGTGCGGGGCGAGACAGTGCGCCTCAGCGTCAGCGACGATGCGGGCGACCAGGGCACGATTGGCGGCGGCGAGGTGTTCGAGGGAGCAACCAACAGGGATGGCCAGGTGCAGGCCACGTTTGTCAAGGCGACCGGCGGCGCAGGCTCAGTGGTGATACGGGCCGAGTTGCTAGGCCCTGACGGCGAGACGCCACTACGCGAGACAAGTATCGTGCTCTACCTCAGCGGCATCCAGGCCGAACATCGCCTCATGCTGCCGATGGTCACGCGCTAAGCCGGACGGGCGAATGAAAAGGCCGGGGCAGGACGTTTGAATCGCCCTGCCCCGGCTGATGGCCCAACGTGACGAGGCCGGCCGGATTTCTAGTCGGCCAGGTCTTTCACGTCCTCAGCCGCCACCGCGGCCGCGGCCTGGGCCGGGCGCGGCTGGTGGATGACGACGCGCGTCGTCACGTGCTCCACCACCTCGCGCGTCCCCTTGACGTTCAACTGGTCGAACAGGAACTCAAACTGCTCCTGCAACACCAGGCCGATCTCCTCCATCTTGGCCGCGTCCAGGTTCCACCACTGCTCCTTGAACGGACCGATGGCCCGCTTGCGGGCGGAGTAGAGGCTCTGCTCGTCCGTCTTGCCCGGCTTCCACTCGTCCTGATGCTTCTCGCGCAGGTAGGCGTAGGCCTCATCGACCACTTCCTTGGGCAGGTAGTCGAAGACGATGTTCTGGAAGTTGGTCGCCAGGTGGATTTCAACCGTGCCGATCTCCGGGAACTTGTTGAAGGCCGACGGCGGCAGGGTCGAAGCGCCGTGCTGCACCGCGCCGCCCAGGCCGTAGCTCTCGCGGGCCACGCGCCCCAACTCGCGCAGGGTGTCGAAGTCGACCTTGACCTGGGCCAGTGTGCCGTCGGGCAGCACCACGCCGCCGTGGCTCGTGCCTGTCTGCACCGAAATCTTGGAGATGCCGGGGATGCCGCCGGCGGCGCTGTCGGGCAGCACGCGGCGGTAGCCCTGCATGAAGGCGTCCAGTTCCTCAACGGTGGAGTTCTTGTGGCCCACCTCGCCAATCTCGCCACCCAGAGAGATGGTGATGCCCGCCGGTTCGATGGTGCGAACGTACTGGGTCAGCTCGGCGCACAGGGTGTAGTTGGTGCGCTGCTGCTCGTCGAGCGTCGGGAAGCTCAAATCGACCAGCGTCGAGGTGTCGATGTCGATGTTGTAGAAGCCGGCGGCGATGGCCTCGACCATCAGGTCTTTGACGGCCTGCACTTCGGCGTCGCCGGCGCCCTTCTAGCCGCTGGCCGAAATCTGGGAGTGGTCGCCCTGAATGCAGACGGGGCCGCGAAACCCCTCCTTGAGTGCCGCGGGCAGGACGCCGGGGGGGGACTCCCCCCGCCGCGTGGCTGTGGCGCCGGAGCCCGGAGTGGCGGAGCACAGAACTA
>CALLZA010000740.1 GCA_937858165.1 uncultured Ardenticatenia bacterium | reverse complement strand
TCTTGCTGGCATTGGTTTGACAGATGTATATGAGGACCTGTATGTATCTGGTTGTAACAGTGTTGACCATGAGCGAATGTGTCTTATTCGACTTGTTTGTTTTTTTCAAGCAGAAGACGGCATACGAGATCTAGTACGGTCTCGTGGGCTCGGAGATGTGTATAAGAGACAGCTTCTTCACCAATCTCGACTGGCTGGAGGCCGCTGCGCCGGTGGTCTTTCGCTATCGCGGCCCCGGAGCCGGCCTGCACGTCCTCTTTACCGACGGCATCTATGCTGAGATGGCCATCTTCACTGTGGCCGAACTGGGCAACGCCGGCTACACGCCGGGCAGGATCGTGTGGAAGCAACCTTGGGTCAGTGAGAGCGTGGCCGCGCCGTCCCGCACCCCACCCGCGCCGGCGACGCCGCCGGTCGAGCAGTTGCTAGGCGAAATCCTGTGCAACCTCCACGTTGGCCTGCTGCGCTTCCGGCGCGGCGAGCGGCTGGCCGCGACACGCGAGATTCAACTCTACGCCGTGGATCGTCTGCTGGAGTTGGCCGCCCATCTGGAGCCGGAGCAAGCCGCCGCCCGCGACCCATTCGCGCGGATGCGCCGCTTTGAGCAGCGCTTCCCGCAGATGGCCGCCCACCTGCCGGCGTTCCAGCAGGGGTACGAGCGCACGCCGCAGTCGGCCGCGGCCATGCTCGACTTCCTGGCGGCGCGCTTTCCACTCAATGAGGCGAGGGTGGCGGCGATTCGAGGGCTGCTGTAGGGCGGGTTAGCAACCCGCCCTACAACAGCCTCAGCAATTCGGCCCGCTCCTCGGCCGAGAACACCGGGTCATCAATGAGCGCCGTCTTCACGTCCTCAACCGTCATCTCCGCCTTCTGCCCCAGCCAACAGGCCATTCCCGCCCGAGCCAGAGCGTTGTAGAGCCGCTCGTAATAGCGCCACCGGCTGGCGCGCACGCAAGCAATGACCGGCCGCCACCGCCGGTGGGCGACGGCAGCGAGCACACCGCCCGCCGCCGCCAGGCACC
>CALLZA010000739.1 GCA_937858165.1 uncultured Ardenticatenia bacterium | reverse complement strand
TGGGTTGCGATCCTCCTGTATGGTCTTTTTCTTTTACGTTTCTTACATCTGTTACTTGTTTGATGTTACGTTGTTGTTTTTTTAATGATACGGCGACCACCGAGATCTACACTAGATCGCTCGTCGGCAGCGTCAGATGTGTATAAGAGACAGATCCAGAGGTGGGCCACCAGGAAGCGCCAGTTCATCTCGTCGGCGTGCCACAGCGTGGCCAGCAGCAGCGTGCCGGTGAAGGCCAGATTGCCCCACAGCGTCCAGCGCACGTGGAGCCAGTTGCGGGCCAGAATGAATTGCAGGAAGAAGAAGGTGCGAAAGACGTAGCCCGCGCCGATGAACACCTGGGCCAGCCGCGGCTCGACGACCCAGGCGAAGTGGGTGGGGATGAAGCGCGGGAAGAAGAACATCCACACGGCGAAGGTGGCCGCCAGCAGCACGCCGGCCGCGGCCCACGGCCGCAGCCCGCGGGGAATGGGGATGAAAGGGGTCATGGGTCTGTCCTCCTGGGATGAAGAACCTCACGCAAAGATCGCCAAGAACGCCAAGAGCGCAAAGAAGAGTTTTCTTAGCGTCCTTGGCGTCCTTGGCGATCTTTGCATGAGGTCTTCTTCATGCCGTCATCAACTCCAGAGGGCCGCCGGCGGTGGCGACGAGCGAACCGCTGACGGTCAGGTTGCCCGCCCGGCCGGTGACCAGCCACTCGCCCGGCCCGCCGCCGCCCTCGGCCGAGCCGGTCAGGATCGACAGCGTGGCCCCGCCGCCGGGCGGCAGTGGTCGGGCCGTCGCGACGGCGACCGGTGGCGGCGCGTCGTCGCGAGCCCGACACCACGACGGGTTGTCGAAACGAGCATCGTCGCCCGACTCTGCGCAGCCGGCACGACGGTGATCTGCGCCGGGGGCGGCGGCAGCCGCCGTCGTCGAGGACGCGGAAGAAGGCGGGGGCCTCGATCCAGGCCTCGGTCTGGTCGCGGAGGAGGCGCGGGGGCTTGCCGCCGCGGGGGCCGGCGGTGCCGGGGGTTTCCGGGCCCCAGGGGGTTGTGTGTGGAGCCCATCAAACTAAACCCGGCAATTCTACCATGCGGGGGTGGTAAGCCGCACTCCAAGTTCGCTTTTTGGTTCCCTCGTAACCGTATCCAATATCCATGGAAGCGACCATGAAGATGCCATTGTTCGAACTGGGCACTGGACAAAGATGTCCTCAGCCAAGAGGTCGTTGGCCTGGCCCCGCGGGCTTCCGCGATCAAGGGTTTCACAAGCCGGAACCGATCAAGTTAGGATGCAAGGTGAGATGGGTCCTAGCCCCGACCCCGGTTGGACGGGCCCACCCCGGACCGCCGTTGCAGGGGGGTGGGGTAGGGCACGGGCAGCTTCAGCCCTTTGGCCAGCAGGCCGTAGCGGTAGGGCAGCGAGGCGTTGGCCGGGGGCAGCGGGGCGGTGGCCGGGTCGTGGCCGGCGTCGCTCAGGATGAGGTCGATCTCGCCGGCCGTCAGCCCCAGCGCCCCTTGCAGCGCCGCCCGCTGGCCGCAAATGAGGCTGAACGCCTGGGCCTTGTCCTGCACGGCGTCGAGCAGCGGCGGCAGCGCGGGCGAAGCCGACAGCCCGGCCAGGTGGGCCTTGGTCGGCTCGTCTAGCAGGCCGCGATAGGTCAGCGTCTGCACCTCGCCCAGCGGATCGTACTCCAGGCCGACGTTCGGCTCGCCGGCGAAGTCGGCCGGCGCGATGGCGTCGGCGGCGGCCACCCCGCCCAGGCTGACGCGGTGGCGCACCAGGGCGGCCACGTTGGCCAGCCCGGCGGTGGTCAGGTAGTCGCCCAGCGGGTGGTCGAAGAGCGAGGCGCGGTAGGGGTCGCCGGCGTCGGGGGCCAGCTCCACCTCGCCGCTCTTCAGCGCGGCGCGGGTCAGGAAGAGTTGGGCGTAGAGCGACTTCTTGCCCGTCGCGCCGATGTCGGCCCACAGGGTGGTGAGCTTGAGGCGGCTGCCCTTGCCGACACGCAGCCGCTCATTGAGGGCCTTCAAATGGGCCAGGTAGATAAGCGCCGCCTGCAACGGCCGTTGGGCCAGATTGGCGTCGTCGAACGGCGCGCCGGACGGGGTGAACGTCACCAGCGCCCGGTCGGTCTCCTCCAGCGTCCAGCCCAGCGCCCGCCACAGGCGCACGAACAGGTTGATGCGCAGCAGGGCGATGGCGTCCACGGCGCGGCCGTCGGCGTAGCGCAGCGTCGTCTGGTCGAAGTTGCAGCCATCGGGCTGGTCGAGCACCAGAATGTCGGCCAGGGGGATGTCCTGTAGCGCCGTCTCCAACTCCGCCGGCGACAGCTTGAACTGCTCCAGGAAGGCCGCCAGCCGCGCCTCATAGGCCTGCACCTGCTGCATCGTCTGCCAGTCGGCCTCGCTCAGCAGGTCGAAGCGCGCCTTCTCTTCGGCCGACAGGGTGTTGTACGGCCGGTCGAGCAGGTCTTTGTTGGCTTCGTAGAGGGCCTTGTTGGCCGGGTCGCGGCCGGTCTGGGCGTCCTGGACGCTGAGGCCCAGCTTGTGCAGCACGGTCATCCGCTCCAGTTGGGGGTTGACGAAGCCGGCGCGGACGATCTCGACCACCTCCTTGTAGCTGACGCCCAGGCGGCGGGCCAGCGTCTTGGCCGAGCCAAGGGAGTAGGCCTGTCTCTTATACCCATCTCCGAGCCCACGAGACCGTACTAGATATCGTATGCCGCCTTCCGCTTGAAAAAAACACATAA
>CALLZA010000738.1 GCA_937858165.1 uncultured Ardenticatenia bacterium | reverse complement strand
GGGGTGGGTGGGGGGGGGGGGGGGGGTGGTGTGGTGGGGGGGGGGGGGGGGGTGGGGGGGGGGTGGGTGGGGGGGGTGGGGGGGGGGGGTGGGGGGGGTGGGAGGGGGGGGGGGGGGTGGGGGGGGGGGGGGTGGGGGGGGGGGGGGGGGGGGGGGGGGGGGGTTGTGGTCAAGGAGAAGACGGCATGCGGGGTCTAGGACGGTGTGGTGTGCTCGGAGATGTGTATAAGAGACAGCGCTGCACCAAGCGGCGTGGAGCGTCAGTGCGCTGAGCGACTGGATGGTCGTCTCCGGCGAACTGGAACCGGAGTACGCCTACGAGTTGCAGGTCAACTTGCAGCCGCGGGTGTCGGGCAGCTTCACGCCGGACGACGCTACCGCCTCGGAAACGCTGACGGTGCCGCTCAACGAGCTGGTACAGGACAGCACCAACTTCTTCGACTTCCGGCGCGGCGCGGGCGACGGCCGCCTCTACTACACCCTGCGCCTCGACAGCGCCATCGCCGTCGAGGCTCTCGACCCGATCAGCCGCGGCTTCACCGTCGAGCGTCGCTACTACGACGCCGCCTGTGATCCGGCGGCCGAGACGTGCGAACCGATCGACACTATCGCCGCCGGCGGCCGGGTGCGCGTCGAACTGACCGTCATCGTGCCCAACGACCGCATCTACGTCACCGTCGAAGACCCCATCCCCGCCGGAACGGACGCCATCGACCCCAACCTGCTGACCAGCGCGTCGGGCAACGAGGGCGTCATCGTGCCGGCCGAGGGTGAGTTCGGCCGAGGCTTCTGGGGCTGGTGGTATTTCGACCACATCCAGTACCGTGACGAGAAGGTTGTCTTCCTGAGCCAGTTCCTGCCGGCCGGGACCTACCAGTACACCTACTTCTTGCAGCCTAACATCCCCGGCGTTTACCAAGTGATGCCGGCCACGGCCCGCGAGCAGTACTTCCCGGAGGTCTTTGGGCGGTCGGAAGGGGCGATCTTCACAATTACGGAGTAAGTTTTAGCTTCCAGGGGCCAGGTTCCAAGGGTCAGGGAAGAGCGATCCTCCCTGGCCCCTGGGCCCTGGAACCTGGTCCCACCTTCTAGCCCCTTGCCTAACTTCTGCTAAACTAGAGCGCAGTGATGTCTCGACTGCGCCCAACACTCATCTTGGCCACGCTCCTCGTCCTGGCCTTCACCCTGGTCGCTTGTCGTGGCGAGGTCGTCCCGCTGGCCGTGGACGAACAAGCGCAGATCGATTGCACCGACGAGTGCGTTGCGCGCGGCCAGTGCGGCCGTTTGCTGGACGAGCGCCGCGTCGTGCTGGCCAACGAAGGCCGGCCGGTGGTCAAGGACCACAATCGCTTCTTCCTCCATGAGACGCCGGTCGTCGTCCGCGAAGTGAGCAACCGCGAGCTAATCGCCGCCCGCGACGGCGTGCCGCTGACGGAGGAGGAGGTGCCATTCCCTCATATCTTCTACCGCGTCGAAGGTGAAGGTAAGAACGCCTGGGTGTCGGAGTGGTGCATCGCGCGACCCTAGACCAGAGCCTAAACCTCAGAGGTGGGCAGCTCACCTCCAGGGTTTGAGAAGTAACCATGACCGGCGACGACCGCCACGTCCTCGAAGAACTTCTAGCCGCCCAAGGCCGGCGCGAGCCGGTAGCCCTGGCCGTCATCATCCGCGACCAGGGGTCGGTGCCGCGCCATGCGGGCACGAAGATGCTCGTCTACGGCGACGGCCGCACCCTGGGCACCATCGGCGGCGGCGAGATGGAAGCGCGGGTGGTGGCCGCGGCGGCCGAAGCGTTGCGCGATGGCCAGACCCGCCCCGTCCCCTATTCGCTGGTTGATCCGCAGCGGGGCGACCCCGGTGTTTGCGGCGGCAGCGTCGAGATTTACGTCGAGCCGCATCTGTCGCCAGCCACGCTCTACGTCCTCGGCTGTGGCCACGTCGGCCGCGCCCTGGTCTCGCTCGGCCACTGGCTGGGCTACCGCGTCGTCGCCTGGGATGACCGCGCCGAACTGGCTACAGCGCAGAATGTGCCCGATGCCGATGTGCTGCTCTCCGGCCCGCTGCCCGAGGCCCTCATCGCCCAGCCCATTGACGCGCGCACCTATGTGGCCGTCGTCACGCGCAACGTCGACCTCGACCGGCAGATTCTGCCTCACCTGCTGGCGACGCCCGCGCCCTACATCGGCGTCATGGGCAGCCGCCGCCGCTGGCAGGAGACGCAACGCCAACTGCTGGCCGACGGCCTGAGTGCCGAGCGGCTGGGGCGCATTACGGCCCCGATTGGCCTGGAGCTTAACGCCGAGTCGCCGGCCGAGATCGCCGTCAGTATCATGGCCCAAATCATCATGGCCCAGCGCGGCGGCGACGGACGGACCATGGCCGCGCCGGCTGCGATTGTTACCAGATGAAAACCGCATCCACAGAGAATATAGATTTGCAGAGATAAATCTGCGTAATCTGAGGATGCTTCATAAAAACATTATGTTCACCCACAACACCCCCCACCACCTCGAACGGTATGAGATTCCGGCCGATCTATCGTCGGCACTGGAGCTGCTGGCCCGCCACGGCCGCGCCGCCCGCGTTGTCGCCGGCGGCACCGACCTGCTGCTGGAGATGGAGCGCGGGCTGCGCCACGACGTCACGACGCTCATCGACATCACCCGGCTGCCCGAACTCAACACCATCAGCCGCGACATCGACGGCCTGCTCCACCTCGGCGCGCTGGTGACCCACAACCAGGTCGTCGCCTCGCCGGACGTGGTCGCCCATGCCTTGCCGCTGGCCCAGGCGTGCTTCGAGATCGCCTCGCCCCAACTCCGCAACCGGGCCACCGTGGCCGGCAACCTCATCACCGCCAGCCCGGCCAACGACACCATCTCCGCCTTGCGCGCCCTCGACGCCCAGGTCATCCTGGCCTCGACGCGCGGCTGGCGCATGGTGCGGCTGGCCGACTTCTACACCGGCGTACGCAAGACGGTTATGGAGCCGGACGAGCTGCTGGTGGACATCGTCATCGAGCCGCTGCCGGCCAGCGCGCGCGGTATCTTCGTCAAGCTCGGGCTGCGGCGGGCGCGAGACCACCCCCTCCTCCCATCGGCCGCCCTTGCCGACCTGCCCCGCGCCGGCCCCACCACCACCGCAGCCGCCCCTCCCACGGTCCCGGGCTGCGACGCCACACATCAAACTGCGAGCGGGCACGACCACTCACGGGGGGTCGAAAACGACAGAAGCCACCAAG
>CALLZA010000737.1 GCA_937858165.1 uncultured Ardenticatenia bacterium | reverse complement strand
CATTCCTTCTCGCTATGATTATCATTACTGGATAGTCTGATTGTCTATGTCTGTCTATGTTCGTTCAATATTTTCCGTGATTGTTCACTCTGATGACTGTGTCTTTACTGTGTCACCATGGCTGGCCGCATCTCCTCTCTTTGTTTTTTTTTTAATGATACGGCGACCACCGAGATCTACACTAGATCGCTCGTCGGCAGCGTCAGATGTGTATAAGAGACAGGATCTGAACTGGCCCGAACCGCTGCGCCCCGATGCCTACCGCCAGACGATCTGGCAACGGCTGGGCGACGTGATGAACAGCCGCCTTTTCGAGACGTGGGCGGCGGCCGAGGTCAACGACCGCCTGGCCGGGCTGGCGACGATCTCCAGCCAGTGGGGTCGCAGCCATCTGCTCACTCTGCGTGTCCATCCCGACGCCGCCGGGCGGCTGGAGCGGCCGCTGCTAGCCAAGCTCGTCCGCCGCCTCCAATACTTGCCGCGGCGCAACGTGCGCATCGACCACCCCGACGACGACATCGTAACCAACGCGCTGCTTACTGAAGCGAACTTCACCGTGCAACGGACATTGACCCACATGCGGCTGGACCTATCGCGCTAGTGGGTATTAAGGAAGTGGATGAATCATGGCTACCACTGAGGAACGCCTGCAAATCTTAAAGATGATCGAAGAAGGCAAAATCAGCGCCGCCGAAGGCGCCGAATTGCTGCGCGCCCTGGAGACAAAAGGGGAACGCGGGCCAACGCTGGAGCCGATGAAAGGCACCAGCAATCCGCGCTGGTTCCGCGTCCGCGTCACCGACGTGCAGACCGGCCGCAACAAGGTCAACGTCAACATCCCAATGGGGCTGGTCAACGTCGGCATCAAGATGGGTGCGCGCTTCGCCCCCCAGATCGAGGGCAAAGAACTGAATACCATCATGGACGCCGTCCGCAGCGGCCAACTGGGCAAGATCGTCGATATCGTCGACACCGATGACGGCGAACGGGTCGAGATTTTCGTCGAGTAACCCTGTGTCAACCGGCAGCAGGCCGGTTGACACGCCCGGCTGCCTTATGGTAGACTGTTTCTGGCCTACGGGCTAAATCACTTGCGGAGGTGCACGAACATGCAAGCCAACCAGAATGTCAATGAACACCCGGTTGCTCGGCGCTGCGTCGGCACATCCGCGTCTCCCCGCTAGTTTCTCCGATTTCGATCAATTGAACACAGCGGCCGCGGGTGGCTTAATCGCCCGACGTCAATGCCTGGTTGTTGGGCAGGCTGCGTTCTGCCCATCCGTCGCCGGCAGGATGTCTCCTGCTTACTCGCTGTTAAGATTGGCTCGAAATCACAGATGGATAAGTACGAAGCGTACGAGAAGTACCAACAGTTTGACGAAACCGAATATGAGCGTGGCAGCGCATCTCGCTATGCGAAGAGGAAGCCCGCCCGCAAGAAACCTAGCCCGGCTACCGTCCGCGCCCAACTGAGCGACTTCGACGACAACGTTGCCGCCTGGGTGCCGTCCTATGCCGCCGCGCTCGATCCGCTGCACCACGAGCGGCAGTGGCTCATCGACTCCGTCGGCCCGTTCTACCGCGAGAACGTCGTTACCGACGTCACCCGGCGCGTTAAGGCCGGCAAGGAGGCCAACGTCTACTGCTGCACGGCCAACCCGGCCAGCGGCGTTGAACTTATCGCCGCCAAGCTCTACCGCCCGCGCATGCTGCGCACACTGAAAAACGACGCCATCTACAAAGCCGGCCGGCAACTGCGCGGCGAAGACGGCAAGCTGATGAAGGGGCGCCGCGAGAAGCTGGCTCTGGCCCAGAAGTCGACCTTCGGCAAGCAGCTCGACATGACGTGGTGGATTGGCAACGAGTTTAGCACGCAGCAGAAGCTGTTCGCGGCCGGCGCGACTGTCCCCCGCCCCATCGGCCACAACGGCAACACCATCCTGATGGAGTACGTCGGCGATGAGTGGCAAGCCGCGCCGACGCTCATCGACAGCGCGCCGGCGGCCGGCGAAGCAACCGACCTGTTCGCGCTGATCATGGACAAAGTCCGTCCCTTTTACACACCTGACGCTGCCGACGAGAGCTCTCGGGGAGATCCCGGTGGTTCCCGGGTCAATAAAAAAAAAAAAAAAATAAACAG
>CALLZA010000736.1 GCA_937858165.1 uncultured Ardenticatenia bacterium | reverse complement strand
TTATTAGTTGTAGATGTAACTAGTGGATGCTGGTCTGACTAGCTGCGTTTGTGTAATATTTTGTTGGAATTGGTTGTTCTTTATATAATTTTATGTTAAAGCATGATACATGATTAGATATGTGATGTGTTTTTTTGCAAGCAGAAGACGGCATACGAGATCTAGTACGGTCTCGTGGGCTCGGAGATGTGTATAAGAGACAGGCCGTGGCCGCCGTCTCTACCAATTCGCTCTCCACCACGAACACCGGCGGCCCGCCAACGTCGCAAGCCGGCACACACCGCGCGCCGCGCAGTCGCACCCGGTAAAAGCCGCCCACCGCCCGCAGCGCCTGTTCGTCGCCCGTGGCCGAGACGAGCGTCGCCTCGTCGGCCAGCGCCGGCAGCCGCACCGTGACGTCGGCCGCCCGCCGCGCCCACAGGACGCGCGTCACACCCTCCGGGCGGTTGAAAGTGAAGCTATAGAAGTCGGCCGTCCGCTGCCGCCCGACCGGGTAGGTGAAGCCGCCCAGATAGCGCACCGTCGTCCGGTAGGCGTCGAACGCCGGGCGGCGCGAACCATCGGGCCGCAGGATGCCGAACGACTCACCGCCTTCCGGCAGCAGGATGTCGAGCAACTTGTAGACGCCGACCCGCGCCGTCTGCGCCCCGAAGGCCAGGGCGTGGGCCTGCACCATATACCACGCTTGTTGCTCTAGATCGACCTGGAAGTTCGGCCGGGTCACCGGCCACAATGGGTCGAGGTTGGGCGAGGCATTCGTCTCGTTGATCCAGATCGGCTTGCGCAGGTCATACCGCTCCTGAATGGCCCACGTCTCGTTGACCAGCTCTTCCACCGTCTCCACGCGGAAGTAGATGTGCAGTGTCACCACGTCAAAGTAGTGGTTGTTGGCCGCCGCGTCGGGATCAGCGGTGGCCACGCGCAGGAAGTCGCCCAGCCAGGTGGGGTCGTGCCAGTAGGACCAGCCGGCCAGGTGGATGACCGCCCGCGGGTCTTCTTCCTTGGCCACCAGATAGGCCACCTTGAGCAGTTGGAAGTAGTCGGCCGTCGTGCCGCCGAACTCGTGGCCGTAGACGCCCGGCTCGATCTCCGGCTCATTCCAGATGATCCAGTGATGAACCCCGAGCGGCGCGTAGTACTCGACCACCTTGCGCACGTAGCCCGCCCACAGGTTGTCGGGGTCATCGACCGGTAGATAGAGGCCGCGGGGCACGCCGGAGAAGGGTGAGCCGTCGGTGGCCCAGGCGGGCGTGTTCTTCAGCAGGCCCATGACCATGCGGTCTTGCGCCTCGGCCTCCACCAACCACTCTTCCAGCACGTGGAGGGTGTTCCAGTCGTCGGGGCCGGTGGGCTGAATCTCATTCCAGTAGAAGAGGATGCGGTCCCAACCGACGGGCAGCGCCGCGGCCTCCTCCGGTTGCCAGAACGCCTCGATGACGCCGAAGCGCGGGTCAACGGGCGCGGGGTCTTCTTCCTGGGCCGACGCTGGTCGCGCCACCCAGAGCAACAGCAGCGCCAGGGCTGCCAACAGCAGCCCGCGCCCATAAGTCTTAAAACGCATATACCATACCGTCAAAAAGCCATTCATGCCGAAGTCCAAACGGGCGATTATAATCCCTTGGACGAACGAAACCAATGGACACACCCATAGACACACCCACGACCCCACCCTTGCGCCTGCGCCCAGCCCAGGAAGCGATTCTGGCCTACCGCTCCGGTCGTATGGCGGTCAGCGCCGTGCCCGGCAGCGGCAAGACGTTCACCCTGTCGCTGCTGGCCGCGCAGCTCATCGCCGACGGCCGCGTCGACACAGCCAACAGCCAACAAGTGCTCGTCGTCACCTTCCTCAACGCCAGCGTCGACACCTTCCGCGCTCGTATCCGTCGCCGCCTGCTGGAGATGGGCCTGCCCGATACCGGCTTCGACGTGCGCACCCTCCACAGCCTGTCTCTTATACACATCTGACGCTGCCGACGAGCGATCTAGTGTAGATCTCGGTGGTCGCCGTATCATTAAAAAAAAAAACAGACTAGCACTCTAGCAGACTCACAGACGTCAGCAGTATCAACGAGTTAGTACAACCGCGACTAAGCCACGAACATCCAAAGGAAGGACAGCATGAGGACGCACAAGAGGACCA
>CALLZA010000735.1 GCA_937858165.1 uncultured Ardenticatenia bacterium | reverse complement strand
TTTTATGCCGGTGTTTTGCGCTGTTTTGGCCGCTATTTGGGGATCTACGCGACGATTGTAAGGCTCATCTTCTGGTTGTTGGCCCGCTTCGCCATGGGTGGGGTTCGTCCCTATCTCATCCTTTCCGTGATCATGCCGAATGAAACGGCTTTGGAAGGGGGGCGGTCTCAAGCCCGCCCTTACCCACCGTCCCAACCGGCTTCATTGCCGGATCGGCCGACTGCGCCTATACTAGCCAAACGGGGGCGGCTGTAAATCGATCGGCCGCCTTTCGCTTTGTGATTAAGGCGCTATGGAATCGCTCCTGGCATTCATTCCCGAGGATCGACGGCTGGCCCTGGCCGGCGGTACTGAGTTGGCCGACCGCGCCCAGGGCGGCGTTCTCTTTGCCGATATCTCCGGCTTTACCCCTTTGACAGCGGCGCTGGCCCAGGAGTTGGGCGTCCAGCGCGGGGCCGAAGAAGTCCTTAACCAGATCAACCCCGTTTACGAGGCGATCATCGCCGAGTTGCACCGCTACGGCGGCAGCGTTATGGGCTTCGCCGGCGACTCGATCACCTGCTGGCTGGAGGGCGACGACGGCCGCCGGGGCGTGGCCTGCGCGCTGGCCATGCAGGAGGCCATGCGCCCCTTCGCCACCGTCAGGACACCCGCCGGCACGCCCATCCATCTGGCGATCAAGGTTGCTGTGACCGCCGGGCCGGCGCGGCGCTTCGTCGTCGGCGACCCCGACATCCAGCTCATCGACGTGCTGGCCGGTCGCACCCTCGACCATGTCGCCAGCGCCGAGAAGCTGGCCGAAAAGGGCGAGGTCGTCGTCGGTCAGGAGGTGGCCGACGCGTTGGGGAGTGCGCTCGACGTGGCGGAGTGGCGACTGTCCGGCGGTGAGCCGTTTGCGGTCATCCGCGGCTTGGCTGTGTTACCGGAGCCGATGCCCCTGCGCCCGCTGCTGGCCGACGCCTTGCCGGAAGCGCAGGCCAAATCCTGGGCGCTCCAACCGGTCTACCGCCGCATGCAGACGGCGGGCAAGTTTCTGGCCGAGTTGCGCCCCACGGTCGCCCTCTTCCTCAAGTTCAGCGGCATCGACTACGACAACGACGAAGACGCCGGGCGCAAGCTCGACGCCTACGTACGCTGGTTCCAGGCGACGGTGCAGCAGCAAGAGGGGTTCCTGATCCAGTTGACGATTGGCGACAAAGGCAGCTACGCCTACGCCAGCTTCGGCGCGCCGCTGGCCCACGACGACGACAGCTTGCGCGCCGTGGCCGCCGCTCTCGAACTGGTTCAGCCGCCGGCCGAACTCGCCTTCATCGTCGATAGCCAGATCGGCATCAGCCGCGGCCGAATATGGGCCGGCGAGTGTGGCGCGCGTGACGGGGCGGGCATGCCCCGCTTCACCTATGGCGTCATGGGCAATGAGGTCAACATGGCCGCCCGGCTGATGGGCAAGGCGACGCCGGGACAAATCCTGGTGCGGCGGCGTGTGGCCGAGGAGGCCAAGCTCGGCTTCCAGTTCCATCAGCTGGGGCTGATCACCGTCAAGGGCGGGGCCGAGCCGATCCCCGTGGCCGAGGTCGTCGGCCGCCAGCAAGGACAGGTGCTGCAAGGGACGCAGTACGAACTGCCCTTGGTTGGCCGAGAGGCAGAATTGGCCCAGTTGGCGCGTCTGCTCGACAGCGCTCAGGCGGGCCGGGGACAGGTCGTTACGCTGGAGGGCGCCACGGGCATTGGCAAGAGCCATCTTGTGGCCGTCTTGGAGCAGCGGGCCGGCACCGGCGGTTTCCAGGTAGCGGTCGGCACCAGCCAGCGCATCTTTCAATCGACCACCTACTGGCCCTGGCAGCAGGCCCTGCGCCAGTTGCTACATTTGGTAGCCGATTCCAGCAGCGACGTGCTGGCCGCCCAGGCCGCGGCCGTGGCCGAGACGCTGACCCAAATGAACCCCGATTGGAGCGTCCGCCTGCCGCTCCTGCGCGATGTGCTGGGCCTGCCGATCGAAGATAACCCGACGACGGCCGCATTTGACCCCCGCCAGCGCCAGGAAGCGCTGTTCGCACTGGTGCAGGATATCGTCCGCACCTGGTCGCACACCCAACCCCTGCTGCTGGTCTTCGAGAACGCGCACTGGATAGACGAGACGTCGCGAGGCCTGCTGGAGGCGTTGGCCAAGGTCTGCCACGACGCGGCGATCATGATTGTGGCCGTGGTTCGGCCGGCGGCGGAGACGGACAGCCAGGCCGAGCCGCTGGCGACGTTGCGCGGTTTGCGCCACCACACCTTGTTGCGCCTGGGCGAACTCAACGGTGACGGCATTGGGCAGTTAGTGGGCAACGTGCTGGGCGGCCCGCCGTCGCTTATGGCCCGCCTGCTACTGGAGGCCAAGGCCCAGGGCAACCCGTTCTTCACTCGCGAGCTGGTCGAGGCGTTGCGCGAATCCGGCCAATTGGTGCTAGAGGACGGGGAGTGGGTTCTTTCCGCCGGCATGATCGACGCCCTGCGCACGGCCAACGCGCTGGTGCGCGAGGAAGGCACATGGGTGTTGGCCCAGACGGCCGACCTCTCTACCATTACGCTGGGCATTCCCGATTCCATCCACGGTGTCATTTTGGCCCGCCTCGATCGCCTGCCCGACAGCCATAAACCGACCATCAAGGTCGCCAGTGTGATCGGCTACAGCTTCGAGTTGGGCTTGCTGGCCCAGGTGCACCCGGCCCATCCGCCGCCGGCAACGCTGATCAGTCAGGCCGGCACCTTGACGGAACGCGATTTCATCGTCCCCGACTACTCATTGGCCGGCCCGTTGCACTACCCACTTATCCAGGACGAAGAGAGCGACGGCCGTTATAGTTTCCGGCAGCAGGCGACGCACGAAGTATCCTATGAGACGCTGCTGTTTACCCAGCGTCGCGAGTTACACTGCCACGTGGCCGGACTACTGGAGCAACAGACGCCCGAGGCTATCGACCAGATCGCCTATCACGCCTATCTGGGCGAGGATTGGGCGCGCTCGCTGCGCTATCATCTGCTGGCGGGTATCGGCGACAAGAGCCTGTTTGCCAACATGCAGAGCATGGATCACTTTCGCAAGGCGTTGGCCAGCGCCGAGCGCTTGCCGGCAGAGGAAACGCTGGCCCAGCGCCGCGAGATCCACGCTGAGCTGGGCGAACTGTTGCTGACCATCGGCCAGCGCGACGCGGCCGGTGAGCACCTGCGGGCTGCGCTGCAAATGGCTGAGGAGTTGGGCGACCTGGAAGCGCAGGCCAACGCCTGTCGCTGGATCGCCCGCGCCCACGAGTTGGCCGGCGAGTATCAGCCGTCGCTAGAGTGGATCGACCGTGGGTTGGCTGTGCTCGGTGACCGGCTGACGCCGGCTTCTCTGGAGCTGCACCTGATTTCGGGGTTGATTTACAGCCGCCGGGGCGAGTATCGCAACGCCTCCCAGCAGGCGCTGGCTAGTCTGTTGGCGGCTGAGGAGCTGGGGCAGCCGTCGATCGTCGCCCGCGCCCACAACCTGCTGGGCAATATCGATCGCCTGCGCGGCAACATCGAAGAGGCAACGGCTCACTATCAGGAGTCGATGGCCCTCTATCGCGAGATCGGCAACTTGCAGGGGCAGGCGCTGGCCCAGAACTCGTTGGCCAACGCGCTCTTCGACCTGGGCCGCTGGAGCGAGGCTGACCGCTACTACCACGAAGCCGGGCGGACTTTCAATCAATTGGGCAACGTCTACAATCGCATCTTCGTCGATAACAACCTGGGCGGCATCGCTCTGAACCAGGGGCGGCTCGACGACGCGCTGCTGTACTATCGTCGCGCCCTGCGCGCCCTGGAACAGATCGGCGGCTCGTTGTGGGTCATGGGTGTCCTCAACCTCAACCTTGGCGCCGCCTACGTCAAGCACGATGAGAGGGCCGTGGCCTTCGAGCATCTGGAGCGAGCGCGCGACCTGTTCGCCCAGGCCAAGAGCCGTGACTTGCTGCCGGAGCTGCACCGCCGGCTGGCCGAAGCCCACCAGGCTCAGAAGGAGCTGGCCGAAGCCCGGCGCGAAGCGGAGACGTCGCTTGCCCTGGCCGAGGAGCTGTCGATGTTGGGAGAGCAAGGGTTAACGCGGCGAACTCTGGGCAACATCGCCGCCGAAGACGGGCGCACCGACGACGCCGAGCGCGACTTACAGCGCGCTATTCACATCTTGACCGAAGTCGGCGACAACTATGGGCGGGCCTGTGCCCAGTTGTCGCTAGCCGAAGTATGTAGCCACGCTAGCGACGCCGCGCGCCGATCACAACTGCTGGGGGAGTGCATCCCAGTATTCGATCGCCTGGGCGCGGCCCTAGAGATGGCCCGCGCCCAGGCGCTTCTGTCCCTCGTTTAACGCTGGATGAACAGGCCGTCGATGTTCTTGGGAATACCGGCGGCAGCCGCACTCCAGTACAGGCTATAGGCGCAGGTCGTCGTCGCACCCAGCGTGCCGGGGTCGCAGACGAAGATCGTCCCACCGTTGCCGCTAACCCCATTGCCGACCGTAAACGCGTCGAGCACTGACAGGTAGTGGTCACCGTTGGCCGCGTCCACCCACAGCCCGTCGATGTCCTCGCGGGTCAACCCAACGTCCGAGCCGTCGAAGTGGGCCGACCACGCGCCAGACGTTGACGTGCCGCTGGTGGCGAAAGTGAACTTGAGCAGGTCTTCGTCCGCCGCCCGCACTGCGTTGCCCGTGGGGCCGGTGACAGAGGCGCTGCCTTTGGTGCTGATCAGCAAGTGGCCGCCGGCGTCGATGCTCAGCGCGTCGATGTTCTCGGCTGCCGTCGACAGCCCCACGTCGGAACCGTCGAAGTACCACTGGAACGTCCCGGCCGTGTTCGCGCCCGTGCTGGTGGGCGTGAACCGGACGATATCCTGCGCGCTGATGGCGCCCAGTCCGGCCACGTTGGCCGAGCCGTCGGGGCTGAGCAACAGCGACCCGCCCGGCAACAGGGTGAAGGCGTTCAGCTTCTTGAAGCCCACGTCGGAGCCGTCGAAGTGCATTGACCAGGTGGCGTTGGCGTACTTCAGGATGTCGCCGCTGTCGTAGGCCACGCCACCGACGCTGCCCTTGGCGCTGGGACTGATATAGATGACGTCGGCCGTCGGCTGGCTGTCCGGCGCGTTGGTGAAGGTGCAGGTGATGGCTTCGTCCACGTCGAGGTCGATGAGCACTTGCCCCACGCCGACGATGGTCGTGCCGCCGTCGGGGTCGTTGCAGACGATGCTCTGCACGCTCCAGCCCGCCGCGGCAATCTCGCGCACGAGGTATGCGCCCGTCTCCACGCCGGCGAAGAGCCGCGAGGCGCTGCCCGGAACGTTCAGTGTAAACGCGCCCAGATCGCCGGTGAAGTCAAACGAGCCACTGCCGGTGGTCGTCTGCTTGACAATGGTGATGCCGCCTGCCGGGGGCTGGAAGGGCAGCGGCCGGCCTAGATCGATGCTGTCGATGCCGTACGCGCCGAAGCGGTGGTCGGCGCCGTCCCAGTATTCGGTAAAGGTGCAAGCGGTGATCGGCCCGCTCGTCTGTGGCGCGCACACGGCGATGTCGTTCTCGTCGATCGTCAGCCCACCCAGCGTGCGCGGCACGCGCGGCGTCAGGTAGATATCGCCATTAGTCGGATCGATCCAGTGCGCCCAAAGCTTCTCCGGGCCGATGCCGATGGCGTCGCCGTCCAGGAAGTGCTCGAAGTAGCCGCTGGTTCCCGCTCCGTAGGCGTTGGCGATGAACAGCAGCAGGTCAGCCGCATCGGCATAGAGTGTGCCGCCGGCGCTAGGCACCTGAGCGTTGCCCACTGTGCCGATGACCAGCCGTCCGGCCGGGGTGAAGCCGATGCTGGCGATGGCCTCGACCTCGTTGCCCAGACCCACGTCGGAGCCGTCGAAGAACCATGAGAAGCTGCCGGCCGTCTCCGCGCCGATGGCCGTGGGCGTGAAGCGAATGATGTCCTGCGGCTCGATCCAGCCCATGCCGGGCACGTGGTTGGTGCGGTTCTTGGGCGAGAGCAGGATGCTACCGCCTTCCAGCAGGGCGAAGGCGTTGAGGTTCTGGCCGAAACCCACGTCTTCGGCGTCGAAGTACAACACCCACTCGTCCTGATCGGGCAGATAGGCCAGGATGTCGTTGGGTTGGAACTGAATGCCGTCAATTGTGCCGCCGGTGCGGGCCGCGACGTAGACGATGCGCTCCTCCGGCTCCGCGCCGCCATCCACCGTGAGGTTGTAGGCGTTGCCGTGGTCTAGCGTCACGGTGACGTTGCCGGCGTTGTCCACTGCCTGGACGAAGTACTCATACTGGCCGTTCTGTGGCACGACGACCGACTTGCTGGCAACTTCTGACACGGGGTTGTAGTCGAGGTCGATCTGCGACCACGTGTTGCTGCCGATGTGGCGATAGAGGACGACCACGCGCAGGACGCCGGTGGCCGGGGCGAAGGACACTGCCGCCGTGTCGCGCACCAGGGCGCTGAAGGTCACGATGCGGTCCGACGGGTTGCTCGCGTCTACGTCCCAGACGCCCGGCGACTGGTAGTCCGGCTCGATGGCCGGCGCTTCGTAGACCAACAACTGGAGCCGGCTGTACAGGCGCATCGTGCCAACTGTCTTGGGGCTGGCCGAGGTCGACGTAGCATGGAACTGGCCGGGCACGACGACAACATCCTGCGAGAACTTGCCCTCGTCGATGTCCCAGAAGCGGCTGATCGTTGCCGGGATGAGCGTGTACCACTGCGGCACGTCGAAGCGCAGTTCGTTAGCGGGCAGGCTTTCGCTGTCCTCGGGCACGATGCCGATGATGACCGGGTCGAAGTTGGGCGTGTCGCTGAACGTGCCGCCCAGCATCAACACGCCGCGTGTGACGGCCGTGGCGCTGTCGCGGCTGACGGTGGTGAGGGGCAGCACCGGGCGCTCGCCCGTCTCCAGCGTTGTGCCGCCTTGCGCGCGGTAGTAGCTGCCGCGCCCCACCGTGACCTGCTGATAGGCTGTCTCTTATACACATCTGACGCTGCCGACGAGCGATCTAGGGTAGATCTCGGTGGACGCCGTATCATTAAAAAAAAAACAGAATAACGAAGATCATAAAACAGAGACAAGACAAAAGTGCGGAGAGAGAACGAAGAAACAG
>CALLZA010000734.1 GCA_937858165.1 uncultured Ardenticatenia bacterium | reverse complement strand
TTGTGGTTAGTACATGTTATAATTGGAGCTTGGTTTGTGTCAGTCTTTTGTTTGTTTTTTCAAGCAGAAGACGGCATACGAGATCTAGTACGGTCTCGTGGGCTCGGAGATGTGTATAAGAGACAGGCGTAAAGCTCATCGACGGTGCGATAGTCGCCGGCGAAAAGCTCCCCGGCGGCAGGCGAGGCCAGTTGGGCTGTGGCCGCCTCATCGACGGCAACACGCCAGCCATCGTCCAGCAGCGTTTCGTACTCTGGCCCGTTGAGCGCGGCCAGCACGTAGCCGTCAGTGACGTTGTGGTACTCCCAAACGTCGTAGCTGCTGAGGCGGGCGATGTCACGCGGGTGGTCGTAGTAGACGCGGGCGACGACGCTCGTCCGGCCACCCCAGGCGTTGGGTGCAGCCGGACGGGCGGTCAGATGGGTTACGAGAGTGAGAGTGAAGAGCGCCAGCAGCCAGGCCACACGGCGCGGAGGGATGTGGATATGGGGAGCGTTTGTTCTATCCATGCCCACCCTAACGCCGCGCGCGGTTGCGCTGCAGCTTGGGTAGGACGATGGCGGCTATGACCAGCAGGGCAAAGATGGCAAAGATGACGATGCCGACGGGATCCATGGGTTTGTGCCTCCGAGTGTGAGTGTCAGGTGACCAAAGGCGGTCAACTGGATTATAGCCCGGCGCGCGCGCTGCACAACCTCAAATAGGGTCATTGCTCATCGGAAGAAGACCTCAGGCCAAGGACGCGAAGTACGCCAAGAGCGCCAAGAAGACCACTCTTGGCGTACTTAGCTTCCTGGCCCGAGCGCTTACTCAGGTTGCCACGCCACGGCCGACGTGGTATTATCGGTGGGATGGTAACTCTACAAGACGAAGGGGGTGAATACTCTGCCTAAGGTAACACTTCGATCCGACGAGTCGGGTGAGCAACTGCTCCGCCGCTTCAGCCGCGAGGTGGTCAAGAGCCGCGTGCTGACCGACGTGCGCCGCAAGCGCTGGTTCGTGTCCAAGAGCGAGCTGACCCGCATCGCCAAGAAGAAGGCGGCGCGTCGCACACGCAAGTCGCAGAAAGAGCAGCAGCAGGGCGTCTAGCGCCTCGGGTCGAACCCCCCGTTGTTGGCAAGTTGGCCCCCGGTGTCATCAGATAACCGGGGGCTTTTTGTTGGAAGGTGGAAGAGATGGCCCGCAGATGACGCTGATAGGGCTGATGAACGGCAGATCAGGATTTCTTATCTGCGTTCACCTGCTAAATCAGCGTCATCTGCGTGCCATTTTCGTCTACATGGTACAATCCGCGGGTCATGATTGCATCGAATGCGCTCCAGAGCTATCTTGTCATCATCCTTAGCGTGGCTGGTGGGCTGTTGTTGGCCTTGTGGCTGGCATTGGTTGTGTGGGCCGTGCGCGACGTGCGCGCCCGCTCGCGGTCATCGGCCGCGGCCGTGCTGACGGCGCTGCTGGTGCTGCTGCTGCCGGTCGTCGGCCTGGTTATCTATCTGCTGCTGCGCCCGCGCGAGACGCTTGTTCAGACCTATGACCGGGCGCTGGAGCAGGAGGCGCTGTTGCAGCAGATCGAGGAGAAGCCGGTCTGCCCGACCTGCGCCCGGCCGACGCAGCCGACGTGGTTCCTGTGCCCCACTTGCCATACCCACCTGCGCCAGCCGTGCCCCGTCTGTCGCTCGCCGCTGGAGCTGCACTGGGACATTTGCCCCTATTGCGGTTACCTCTTTGAGGCCGAAACGCAAGTGGATGAGGCAACGAAGACCGAAGAGGGACACAGAGAGGAAGAAGCACGAGCGGAGGTCTGACGCTCCGTTTTCCCTCTAGGCTTCTCTGTCTTCCTCTATGTCTCTCTGCGCTTTTCTGCGTTTCTGTGTGTTCCTCTTCCGCTTACTGTTGAAACTGGGGCAAGTAGTCGGCGAAGGTGGTCAGGTAGTCGTCGAGGATGGCCCGGGCGCGGCCGATGTCGCCGATCATCGGATCGAGTAGCAGGCATTGCAGCGCCAGATCGCGGTCGCCGCTGACGGCGGCATCGACGGCCCGCTCCACCAGGGCCGCCTCGCGCCGGCATAGCTCGGCCACCGGTTCGGGCAACGAGCCAAGTTGCACCGGTCGGATGTCGATCGGCCCAACGACCGCCGGCACTTCGACCACCGTCTCGGCCGGTAGGTTGGCGATGGCCCCGTGGTTGGGCACGTTGACTGTTTCATCCAGGTACGCCCGACCGCCGAGCGCGGCGACAAGCTCCGTGGCTCCCTCGCTCGGCGCGTCGCGCAGGCCGTCGACCGGCATCGCGCCGTCGGCCATCGCCTGCATCATGCCATTCAGCACGTCGCGTACCCCCTCGTTGCCGCGCCAGTCGTAAAGCGGCAGCCGGTACGTCTCCCACGGTCGGGCGACCGGGTCGTGGAGCCAGGGCAGATACTCGGCCAGGTGGGTATCGCCGGCGATGGGCAGCACGCCGAGGACACGGAAGAGGTCGAGCGACAGCGGTTCGAGCGTGGGCGGGGCGGCGGCCGCGGCGGCGCGAAGCGCGGGGTACAGGTCTTCGCCTGTCACCCGATCGTGGATGTCGAGTAGCCAGATGAAGTGGTTGAGGCCGGCCGAGGTGATGGCGAAGCGCTCGCGCCCGGCGGCGGCCAGGGTGTGGACGACGGCGACGTTGCCGGGGTCGGAGTGGAGCGATACGTCGGCTGGCACGTCGATGCCGTACTCGCACCGCAGCAGGGCCGCGACCAGCCCGTAGCCGACGTTGATCTGGTGGCACTTGCCGACAGCGCGGATGCGGCTGTACTTGGTGATGGCTCGCACCAGGCGCGGCAGGGGGTTGCTGAACAGGATGAGCCACGCCGCCGGACACAGCGCCTCCATGTCGCGAGCGATGGCCAGATGGGCCGGAACCTGGCGGAAGGTATGCATCAGGCCGCCGGGGCCGCCGTTCTCGCCGTAGGGCTGGCGCAGGCCGTGGCGCAGCGGCACTTCCCAGTCGAGCTGCCACAGCGCCTCGCGCGGGGCGACCTCGATGGAGACGATGACGTGGGTTGCGCCCGGCAGCGCCTCGCGGCGGTCGATGGCGGCGCTGATGCTCATCTCCGCACCCCAGGCGTCGTTCATGCGCTCGGCCACGCGGGCGGCGTTGGCGGCGCGCCGGGGGTCCAGGTCAACCAGGATTAGATGGCTGCCGCGCAGGGCATCGTTGCGCAGAATCGTGGCCAGCGTGGTCGGGCCGAAGCTGGCGCTGCCCGCGCCGATAATGACGATCTTTCGTGTGGTCATGCGTGTCCTCTTGTTTTCATTTACGAAATGGGCCGCGCCAATTATACTTGGGTTGCCAAGAGTTGCTTAACACCTGTCACGACCCATCCACCCTGCAATGGAGGCTGTCATGTCCGCGGAGAAGAACATGGTCGGGGAAGTCTACTACCCCGCGCCGGAAATCGTCGCCCACGCCCACATTCAAGATTACGACAAGGTCTATGCCGAAGCGGCGGCCGATCTGCCCGGCTTCTGGGGGCGCATTGCCGCTGAGAACTTCGAGTGGTACGCGCCGTGGAATTCGGTGCTTGATGACGGCAACGCGCCGTTTTACAAATGGTTTGACGGCGCCAAGGTCAACATTGTCCACAACGCCCTCGACCGCCACCTGCGGACGGCGACGCGCAACAAGGCGGCGCTGCTGTTCGAGGGGGAGCCGGGTGACACGCGCACCTACACGTATCAGCAACTCAGCTACGAGGTGTCGAAGTTCGCCGGCGTGCTGAAGTCGCAGGGCGTCGGCCGGGGCGACCGGGTGACGATCTACATGGGCCGCATCCCGGAGCTCATGATTGCCATGCTGGCCTGCGCCAAGATCGGGGCCATTCACTCCGTCGTCTACGGCGGCTTCTCGGTCGAGGCGCTCTACGACCGTATCCTGGACAGTGCTTCCAAGGTGCTGGTGACGTGCGACGGCGCGTGGCTGCGCGGCGAGATCGTCGAACTAAAGAAGATTGTCAACGAGGCGTTGGCCAAGAACCACCCGGTGCAGAGTGTCATCGTCGTCAAGCGCACCGGGCAGGCGGTCGAGATGGTGGCCGACCGCGACCACTGGTACCACGACCTGATGACCCTGCCGGTGGCCGACCCCAGGACGCCGACGGAGCACATGGATGCCGAGTCACCGCTGTTCATGCTCTACACGTCGGGCACGACCGGCCGCCCCAAGGCGATCCTTCACACCCACGGCGGCTACATGGTGGGCACGGCGACGACGCTGAAGTGGGTCTTCGATATCAAGCCCCACGACGTCTACTGGTGCGCGGCCGATCCGGGCTGGATCACCGGCCACAGCTACATCGTCTACGCGCCGCTGGTGTTGGGGGCGACGAGCTTCATGTATGAGGGCGCGCCGACCCACCCCAACCCCGACCGCTGGTGGGCGATGGTTGACAAGTACCGTGTCAGCATCCTCTACACCGCGCCGACGGCCATCCGTGGCCTGATGCGCTTCGGCGAAAGCTGGCCCGGCCTCCACGACCTGTCGAGCTTGCGCCTCTTGGGCACGGTCGGCGAGCCGATCAACCCGGAGGCGTGGCGCTGGTACTACCGCGTCATCGGCCAGGAGCGCTGCCCGGTGATGGACACGTGGTGGCAGACGGAGACGGGCATGTTCATGATCACGCCGCTGCCCTGTGTGCCGCTAAAGCCGGGGTCGGGCACGCGCGGCTTTCCGGGCATTGAGGTGGACGTGGTTAACGAAGAGGGGCAGTCGGTGCCGGCCAATGAAGAGGGGTATCTGGTCATCAAAACCCCCTGGCCGGCGATGCTGCGCACCATCTATGGCGACCCCGACCGCTACGTGCAGCAGTACTGGAGTCGCTACGAGGAGCAGGGCTGGTATCTACCGGGCGACAGCGCCCGCAAGGACGAGGACGGCTACATCTGGATCATCGGTCGCATCGACGACGTGATCAAGGTGTCGGGCTACCGGCTGGGGACGGCCGAGATCGAGAGCGCCCTGGTCAGCCATCCGGCGGTGGCCGAGGCGGCCGTCATCGGCGTGCCCGATCAGTTGCGCGGCAACATTATCAAGGCGTACTGCATCCTGCGGCAGGGGCAGGAGCCGAGCGCGGCCCTCTCCCGTGCCCTCATCGACCACGTCGGCCACGAGATGGGGCCGATTGCCAAGCCCTCGACGGTCGAATTCGTCGAGCAACTGCCCAAGACGCGTTCGGGCAAGATCATGCGCCGCGTGCTGAAGGCACGCGCTCTGGGCCAGTCTGAGGGCGATACCTCGACGTTGGAGAAGTAGATGAACGCCAGAATCGAATCTCTCTTGTCGGCGCGGCTGTTTCAAGTGCCGCAGATCGTCAATGACAAGCTCTACTTCGTTAGCAACCTGAGCGGCCGGCTGAGCCTGTATGCGATGGAGCACGGCGGCAGTGTGCCCCAGCCGCTGCTGCCGCCGCACCTGGCGCTGCAAAACCCGCACCACGTGCCGCGCCTGTTCCAGGTGTATCCCAGCCTGGGTCAAATCTTGCTCATGCTGGACAGCGACGGCGACGAGCAGTACCAGCCGATGTTTGTACCGCTTGACGGCGGCTTCCCGGAGCCGCTCTTTGCCGAGGTGCTGGCCGACTACCGCGTGCAGTTGGCGCACGTGGACGAGGCGGGCAATGTGGCTTACTTCTTTGCTGAGTCGCGCCGCGAGCCTCTGAACGTGACCTTTCGCGCCGATCTGGCCGCGCGCGAGCTGACGCCCATCTACAAGGGGATGTACGGCGCGTATGCCGCCGGGGCCAACGACGACAACACTCAGGTGGCGCTGATCGAGGGGTACACAGCCGGCGACAACGTCCTCTACCTGTGGGAGGCGACGACGGGACGGGCGCGGCTGCTCAATGGCCGACCATTGGACGAGCGGGAGCCGGGCGAAGACGTGCCACTGACCAGCTTCGGCGCAACCTGCTTTGTCCCGTCGGGCCGGGGCCTGCTGATAACAACCAGTCTGTTCGAGGACACCTACGGGCTGGGCTACATCGCGCTGGCCGAGCCGGAGACGGTAGCCCGCGTCGAGGTGCGCGGCGCGGTTCACCAGGGCCTGGGCGAGATGGAGAATCTGAAACATCTGCGCGACAATCGCTACGCAGTGCAGTACAACATCGACGGCGAATCGTGGCTCTATGAGGGGGAGTTCGACGAGGATGCTTGCGCGATGCGTCTGGACGCGGTCATTTGTGGCCGGGGGCAATTGAGCGGCGGCGTCATGGACAGCTTCGACTATGACAAAGCGGCCGACCGCTACGCCCTCAGCTTCTCCACGGCCACCTCGCCGACCCAGATTTACACCATTGAGGGCGCGGGGCGCAACATTGTCCGGCAGCATACGATCGAACGCGTGCTGGGGCTGCCGCAGGCGTGGCTGTCGCCGGGCGAAGATGCGTCGTTTACGTCCCACGACGGGCTGCGCGTCTCGGCCCGGCTCTACCGGCCGTCACCGGAGCTTGGCTACGAGGGGCCGCGGCCGCTGGTCTACTACGTCCACGGCGGGCCACAGGGGCAGGAGCGGCCCGATTTCTCGTGGTTCTCCATGCCGCTCATCCAGTTCCTGACGCTCAACGGCTTTGCCGTCTTCGTGCCCAACGCCCGCGGCAGCACCGGCTACGGGTTGAGTTACATGAAGCACGTCGATCGCGATTGGGGCGGCCAAGACCGCCTCGACCATGTCCACGCCATGAAGCTGTTGGCCGGGGACGAGGGCATCGACGCAGGCCGCGCGGCGGTCATCGGCCGCTCCTACGGCGGCTACATGACCCTGACGCTGGCCGCGCGCCACCCCGAACTGTGGTCGGCGGCGGTCGATATGTTCGGCCCGTACGACCTGCTGACCTTTATGGAGCGCCTGCCGGAGACGTGGAAACCCTACTTCGTTATTGCCATTGGCGATCCTGTGAAGGATCGCGACTTCCTGATCGAGCGCTCGCCGCAGAGCCACATTGCCGGCATCCAGTGCCCGCTGCTGGTCATCCAGGGTCAGAACGACCCGCGCGTGATCGAGCGCGAATCGCGCGACGTTGTTGCTGTCCCTTATACACATCTGACGCTGCCGACGAGCGATCTAGTGTAGATCTCGGTGGTCGCCGTATCATTATAACAAAACACAAGTAACAAACA
>CALLZA010000733.1 GCA_937858165.1 uncultured Ardenticatenia bacterium | reverse complement strand
TACTAGACTCTCCTCTTGTTCGTAGTTTTTGTGGCGTTGTGTTTCTGTAGATACCCCACCTCTATTCTTCCGTGTCTGAGTTTTTTTTTTCAATGATACGGCGACCACCGAGATCTACACTAGATCGCTCGTCGGCAGCGTCAGATGTGTATAAGAGACAGATGTCTACCCGCTCTATGCCCGCTTCGGTTCGGAGCTGGTCTACGCCGCCGCCGGCGCGGGCGAGGGGCCACCGCGCGTCTCGGCCTACGCCGCGCTGGGCGACGCCGGCCAGTTGACGCTGCTGGTCATTAACCAGGGCACGACGGCCGCCGACTTAACCCTGCGGCTGGCCGGCCACGACGGCGGGCCGGCCGAACTCTACCGGCTGGACGCCGAGCGCGTCGCCGCCGGCACCGTGGCCGCCGAGGCGGCCGAGACGGCCGAACTGGCCGACGGCGCGACGCTCACCCTGCCGCCGCAGTCGGCGACGCTGTACGTGTGGCCGTAGGAGGGTGGAACCGCAGATTACGCAGATTGACGAGGAAGAACCGCACGCCAAGATCGCCAAGGAAAAATCTTCTTAGCGTTCTTTGCGCCCTTAGCGATCTTGGCGTGCGGTTCTTCTTCTGAAATCTGCTAAATCTACCCAATCTGCGGATCAATCCTCTTCTGTTGAGGTTACTATGAAACCAATAAGACTATTCATCGTCACCATACTGTTGCTGGCCCTGGCCGGTTGCATGTCAGGCCAGGAGATGGCCGACGGACTGGGCGACATTCTGGAAGAGGGGGCATCGGCGATGGTGACGGCCGACGCGCAGGACCCGGCAGCGGAGATGGAGGCCACGGTGATTGCCGCCGACCCTATTGCGGAGGGCGAGGGGATGGAAGACGCCCTGCCTACCCCTCTGCCAGAGGGGATGCCGGTATACCTCGATCCGTCGGCCGACGTGGCGGCACGGGTTGATGACCTGCTCGGCCGCATGACGCTGGCCGAGAAGATCGGCCAGATGGCCCAGGTCGAGAAGAACAGCATCACCCCGGCGACCGTGGCCGAATTGGGCATCGGCAGCGTCCTCAGCGGCGGCGGTGGCTACCCGCGCCCCAACACCCCCGCCGCCTGGGCCGAGATGGTTGGCGCATTCGACGCCGCGGCCCGCGACTCCCGGCTGGGCATCCCGCTGCTCTACGGCTACGACGCCATCCACGGCGCGGCGGCCGTCGACGGCGCGACGATCTTCCCGCAGCCCATCGCTTTGGCCGCCACCGGCGACGCCGACCTCGTGCGCTGGACGGCGCGCATCACGGCCGTCGAGTCGGCCGCCCTCGGCGTGCGCTGGAACTTTGCCCCGGTGCTGGCCGTCGTCCAGGACGTGCGCTGGGGCCGCACCTATGAGAGCTTCGGCGAGGACACGGCCACCGTGGCCGAGTTGGGCGCGGCCTATATTCGCGGGCTGCAAGACCCCGACGACGCCCCCCGCGCCACCGACCACGGCCTGCTCGATCCGACAACGGTGCTGGCCACGCCCAAGCACTTCATCGGCGACGGTGCGACCGTCTTCGGCAGCTCGACGCAGAACATCATGAGCACCCGGTACTTGCTCGACCAGGGGGACATGCAACTCGACCTGCCGGCCGTGCGCCAACTGCTCGTGCCGCCTTATGCCGCGGCCATCGAGTCCGGCGCGCTGAGCGTCATGGCCTCGTTCAACAGTTGGCAGGGGGAGAAGGTCCACGGCCGCGCCGACCTGCTGACCGGCTTGCTGAAGGACGAGATGAACTTTCGCGGCTTCGTCGTCTCCGACTGGGGCGGCTGCGACCAGATCACCGGCGACTACGCCGAGGCCATCGTCCGTTGCATCAACGCCGGGGTGGACATGAACATGGTGCCCCAGAACTACGAGCAGTTCATCAACACCCTGACCTCGGCCGTGGCCCGCGGCGACGTGACCCAGGCGCGCATCGACGATGCCGTGGCCCGGATTCTCCGGGTCAAGTTCGAGATGGGCCTGTTCGACGCCCCGCTGCCCCCGCCCGATATCACTCTCGTCGGCGCGGCCGACCACCGCGCCGTGGCCCGCGAGGCCGTGCGCCGTTCGCTGGTGCTGCTGCAAAACGATAACGCCGCCCTGCCCATCGACCGCGTGGCGACGCCCTTGCTCTTCGTTGCCGGGGCCGCCGCCGACGACGCCGGCACGCAGGCCGGCGGTTGGACCATCGACTGGCAAGGCGTGCCCGGCAAGGATATCACTGGGGCGACGACCCTCCTCGACGGCATCCGCGCCGTAGCCGGCGAAGGGGTCACCGTCGAGTACGAGCGCGACGGCGAGTTCGACGGCGACGCCATCGCCCCGGTCGGCATCGTCGTCCTGGCCGAGAAGCCCTATGCCGAGGGCGTGGGCGATAGCGCCGACCTGGCCCTGTCGGCCGGCGACGTGGCCCTCATCGAGCGCGTCAGCGCCCGCAGCCAGCGCACCGTCGTCGTCCTGCTCAGTGGGCGGCCGCTCATCATCACCGACACCCTGCCCCTGGCCGACGCCTGGGTGGCCGCCTGGCTGCCGGGCAGCGAGGGCGCCGGCGTGGCCGACGTGCTCTTCGGCGACTACCCCTTCAGCGGCACGCTGCCCGTCAGTTGGCCGCGCTCGGTCGACCAATTGCCCTTGCCCGCTCTCCTGGCCGACCCCGCTGGGCCGCTCTTCCCGCGCGGGTTTGGATTGACAACAGAGTAAGAGGCTCAGACAAAGACGCGAAGGGGCCAAGGCGCAAAGTACACCAAGCAAAGAAGGGTTCTTAAGCTTTGCGTTCTTGGGGTCTTTGCGTGAGCTCTTCTTTGCGTCTTGGCCCCTTCGCGCCTTTGCGTGAGCTCTTTTAAACAAGTAAGGAACCTATGAACCAACAAGACATTGAGACAAAAGTAAAAGACCTGCTGGCCAAGATGACCCTGGCCGAGAAGATCGGCCAGATGACCCAGCCGGAGAAAAACAGCGTCCGCCCCGGCGACGTGGCCGCGCTGGCGCTGGGCAGCGTCCTGAGCGGCGGCGGCGGCAACCCCACGCCCAACACCCCCGCCGCCTGGGCCGATATGGTGCGCGCCTTCCAGGATGAGGCCCTGTCGTCGCGCCTGGGCATCCCGCTGCTCTATGGCGTCGATGCTGTCCACGGCCATAACAACGTCCGCGGCGCAACCATCTTCCCCCACCTGGTCAGCCTGGGCGCGGCCGGCGACGCCGACCTGGCGCGCCGCGTGGCCCGGGCCACGGCCGTCGAGTGCGCCGCCACCGGCGTGCGCTGGGACTTCGCGCCGATGGTGGCCGTCGTCCAGGACGTGCGCTGGGGGCGGGCGTTCGAGGCGTTCGGCGATGAGACGGCGCTGGTGTCGGAGTTGGGCGCGGCGTATGTGCGCGGACTGCAAGAGGATGACGGCCGACCGCCGACCGCCGACGGCCGACAGACAGAAGGCAGCGGTCAGCGGTCGGCCGTCGGCGGTCTCTCCGCCCCCACAGCCGTCCTGGCCACCCCCAAGCACTACATCGGCGACGGGGCCACGCTATGGGGCACGTCGCGCATGGAGATGCTGGACGTCAAGTTCAGCATCGACCAGGGGGACGTGCGCGAGGACGAGGCCGCCCTGCGCGGCAAATACCTGCCGCCCTACGTCGCCGCGCTGGAGGCCGGGGCGCTGTGTGTCATGGCCTCCTTCAGCAGTTGGCAGGGGGTCAAGATGCACGCCCACCACCACCTGCTGACCGAGGTGCTGAAGGATGAGTTGGGCTTCCGCGGCTTCGTCGTCTCCGACTGGATGGCGGTCGATCAGATCGACCCCGACTTTGGCGTGGCCGTGGCCCGGGCCGTCAACGCCGGGATCGACATGGTCATGGTGCCCTACGACTACCCGCGCTTCATTGCCACGCTGACCGCGGCCGTCGAACGCGGCGACGTGGCCCAGAGCCGCATCGACGACGCTGTGGCCCGCATTCTGCGCGTCAAGTTCGCCCTGGGGCTGTTCGAGCGGCCCCACACCGACCCGGCGCTGCTGGCCCGCGTCGGTTGCCCCGACCACCGCGCCCTGGCCCGCGAGGCGGTGCGGCGCTCCGTTGTCCTGCTGCGCAACAAAGGTGGGGCGCTGCCGCGGCGCGCGCCGGGGCTGGTGCTGCTGGCCGGCGAGGCGGGCGACGACATCGGCCTGCAGTGCGGCGGCTGGACGATCAAGTGGCAGGGCGTCAGCGGGCGCGCGGCCACCGAAGGCACGACGATCCTCGAAGGGCTGCAACAGACCGCCCCGCCCGGCTCGCACATCGAGTTCAACCGCTTCGGACGCTTCGACCACGTGACCGACGCCGCCGGCGCGCCGCTGACGGCCGATCTGGGCCTGGTCGTGCTCCACGAGCCGCCCTATGCCGAGGGGTTGGGCGACCGGGCCGACCTCTGCCTGTCGGCCGACGACGTGGCCCTCATCGAACGTGTGAAAGCGCGCAGCCGGCAGGTGGCCGTGCTGCTGGTCACCGGACGGCCGCTGATCATCACCGACGCGCTGCCCCTGGCCGACGCCTGGCTGGCCGTCTGGTGGCCGGGCAGCGAAGGCGCGGGCGTGGGCGACGTGGTCTTCGGTCATCATCCGTTCACCGGCCGCCTGCCCACCCACTGGCCGCGCTCGATGGCCCAACTGCCGCTCGATACCCTGCTGGCCGACCCGGCCGGGCCGCTCTTCCCGGGTGGGTTTGGGCTGACGGAGTAAAACGCTCACGCCAAGGCGCGAAGAGGCTAAGGCGCAAAGAGGAGAAGAAAAGCTCACGCCAAGACGCAAAGAACGCCAAGCTTTCTGAGCTTGGCGTTCTTTGCGTCTTGGCGTGAGACCCTCTTCTTGATGCCTTGGCCCGAGCCGATCACTGCGCGCGTTGACTCAGGCTCTCGCCCAGCAGCCCCTCGAGCGTGACGCCCGGCTCCAGCGCCCGCGCTTTCCAGCCAGGGTGCAGCCGGTCGAGCAGCACGCCGATGGCCATGCCGCTGTAGTAGAAGCGGCCCTCGTCCGGCTGGGCCGCCATGCGCCCCATCTGTTCCAATTCGCGGCGCCAGCGCGCCTCGTAGCCGGTGTAATTGGCGAAGTCGGGATCGGCCCCCAGCGCCGCGACCGGCTGGTAAGCGGGGTCAATCGACGCCTCGCGCCAGATAGCCAGTTCCGCATAGCGCGCCAGCCCTTCGAGCCATTCGCGCTGCTGCTCGAAGTCGATCTGCGCCGGGGTCTGCCCCGTCTCGGCTCGTCGCCGCGCCCGGATGTCCAGGAACTCGCCTGCCAGCCGGGCCGCCTCGGCGTCGGTCGGCGCAGCGACGGCCGCGGCCAGGGCCGCCAACTCCCCTTGCCACGCTCCGGCTGTGGTCTCCCACGGATAGCCCGCCTCCTGGCGCAACGTGGCTTCGGCCGCGGCCAGCCGTTGCGGCGCGACCTGGCCCTGGAAGGCGTGAAAGGCCTCGTGGGCGAGGAGAGAGATGAACTGGTCGCTGCCCGAAACCAATTGGTCGATGAAAAGGCCATAGGGAAAGACGGCGGCAACGGCCGGCGGCAGGTCGGCCCGAATCTCCTCGGCCAGCCCCACGCGCATCCACTCCATGGTCGTCAGGCTGGCCGCCCAGCGATCGCCCACCTGCACGGTGAACGACTGCGGCGTTGCGCCGCCGGCGGGGAGCGGCTGGCCGTAGGCGGCCTGGCCGGCCACAGACTCAGCGAGCGGTGTCCACGGCCCACCGGCCACGTTGCCGTCGGGCATGGGCTGCCAGCCCGGCGCGGGGTCGGCCAAGCCGACGAGGAAGACCATCGCCTCGTTGTAGAGGACGACGGGAATGTTGGCGTCGCCGAAGCCGGGCCAGACGCGCTCGCCGAGTTCGGCGCGCAGGTGGAAGTACTCGGCCAGCCGCGCCCGCTCGGCCACGCTCAGGCGCGCCGGATCGGCCGAGGCGCGGGGCAGGCGGCGGTTAGCGACAGCCGAGACGGCCGCGGCCAGCAGCGCCACGCCGAACAGGATGGCAAGGGCGATCAGGAGAATGCGGGTAAGTTGGCGGAGCATTATGGAGCCTCGACCCCGTTATATCTTGTCGGAAGGATGTTAGCAATTGGCGGTCTTGGCGTTCTCCGCGATCTTTGCGTGAGGTTCTTGCCTTCACTCGGCCAACACGTCGAGCCAGGCGGCCAGGTCGGGCGGCAGGGCGGCCAGGCGAGCGATGAGGGTGGGAGCATCGAGTGTGCGGCCGCGCGCCTCGGCCGCGTCGGCCGCCGCTTCGCCCAGCGTGGCCCGGGCCTGCGCCGCCAGCCGCGCCGTGGTGGCCCGCGTCTCGTTCCAGGTCATCGGGTGGGCGGCCACCAGGCCACAGAGCGTCGCCGCCGCCTCCGCCCGCCCGGCGGCCAGGGCCAACTCCGCCACGGCCGTCATTAACCCGGGATGTAACCCCTTGACGACACTGGCCGTGGCCACGGGCAGGGCAGCGTGTAACACTGCCAGCGCCTCGCCTGGCTGGCCGCAGCCGTTGAGCGTCCGCGCCAGTTGGATAGTCACATAGAGTTGGCTCCAAAACTGGTCGGGGTACTCGCTGGCCAACGCGCGCGCGGCCGTGAAGTGGCCAATGGCGGTGGCGAAATCGCCGGCGGCCAGAGCCAGGTCGCCCAGACCGCGCTCGCAGTATGATTCGCCAAAGCCGTGGCCCTGGGCGCGGAACAGCGGCCGCGCCTCGTCGTAGTAGCGGCGGGCCTTGTCCGGTTGCCCAATGACCCGGTAGACCTCACCCAACTCCCACAGATTCCACGGCTCGTTGCTGCGGTGACCCAGCTCGCGCACCCGGGCCAGCGCTTGCTCGCGCAGTACACGCGCGCGGTCGGGGTCGCCGTAGCGCAGGGTCTCGATGCTCAACTGGCCCAGGCCGATGGCCTCCATCACCCGGTCGCCGTGCTCGCGAATGAGGCTCAGGGCCTGTCTCTTATACACATCTGACGCTGCCGACGAGCGATCTAGTGTAGATCTCGGTGGTCGCCGTATCATTAAAAAAAAAAGAGCACGATGACAACAGTGTGCGACGCACAGCAGCACAAGCACCAAACATCAATGATGCACCAGAATAAATGAGAAGCACTAGCGAGAAACAAAACAAGAAAAAGAGAGATA
>CALLZA010000732.1 GCA_937858165.1 uncultured Ardenticatenia bacterium | reverse complement strand
TGTCCTCTTCTCCTCTACGTGTATCCTCTTCTTCACGATTGTTACTGCGTGTCATTCGAATGAGCGTTCTCGTATTGGCCGCGTGCAGTGTGTCTGTACTCGCTTGTTTCAACTTCTTATAGTGTCCAGTCTGTCTAATTTGCATCCGCCACTCAGACCTCGTTTTTGTATGGTTTTTTTTTTTAATGATACGGCGACCACCGAGATCTACACTAGATCGCCCGGCGGCAGCGTCAGATGTGTATAAGAGACAGGCTCACGGAAGAAAGCCAGGGCGCGGCCAATCGTCTCATCGGGCGTGGTCGTTGGAAAGCGCGCCTCGGCCCGCACGTCGTCCGGCCCCGTGCCCACGGCGCAGACGAACTTCGTCCCCCCCGCCTCAATCCCACCTACGTACGCGTCGTTCATTTGATGCTCTCCCAAGAAGCTCACGCAAAGGCTCTAAGAGGCGAAGGCGCAAAGAAGAAAGAAAAGCACCTCTTGACTATGCGGCTTTGCTCCTTGGCGTCTTTGCGTGAATTCTTCGCTCTCATCCTAGTTCAGCCTCCGGCGTCAGCCATAGGGCCTCATACCCCTCCAGCGTAATACCCGGCGCGCTGTCGATGGCCCGACCGGTCAGGCGGTCGATAAGCCGGCCGCCGAAAAACATCTCGTGCAGCCGATAACCGGGCACGGTCTGCGGCCGATCACTGAAGTTGGCCAGGGCCAGCACCCGACCGCGTGGGCTGTCGCGCAACAGGCCGAAGACCGCGTCGTTATGGGTCCAGACGGCAAACGTCCCCGCCTGGGCGTGCAGCGCCGGCGTGTGGCGCCGCGCCGCCACGATGTCGTTCAGGCCGCGGAAGATGCGCCCCGGAACCGTCCACCAGTCGTGGCGCGCCTCGGCCTGGGTCCAGTCCATGCGCGGCCGATGCATCCAGCGGTTGTCGTCGGCCAGGTTCGGGTCGTCCAGGTAGGTCGCGTCGTTGAGCAGCCCCAACTCGTCCCCCATGTAGATCAGCGGGATGCCGCCGAAGGCAAAGATGAGGTTATAGATCAACAGGATGCGGCGGATGGCCGTCTCGGCCGCCCGCGCATCCTCCCCCTCCAGCGCCCGCTCCAGCCCGGCCAGCGAGGCGCACGAGCCGCTGATGCGCCGGTCGTTGGTCTTGGGGTTGAACTGGAAGGTCGCGCCGCGGGCGAAGGAGCCGGCGAAGCGGCCACTGTAGAAGTCGCTCAGAAAGGCGCGGTGGCCGGAGCCCGATAGCCCCACCTCAGCCGCGTCCTCGTCGGTGACGGCCCAGCCGATGTCGTCGTGGCAGCGCACATAGGTGATCCACGCCGCGCCGGATGGGATGGGCGGCATGTTTTGCAGCGCCCGCGTCAGCAAAGCCACGCGCCCCTCGGCCAGCGCGCTCCACAACAGCACCATGAAGACGTTGTGGTAGGCCAGCTCGCACTCCTTGTTGGTGGCCTCGCCGCGGCCCAGATAGGGAATGAGCTTGGGCGGCGAGACGATGGCCTCGGCCTTCAACAGCAGACCCGGCGCGGCGATGCGACTCAGGGCGCGCCACGCTTGCAGGATGGCATGCGCTTCGGGTTGGTTCTGGCTGTCGGTGCCCAGCCGCTTCCACATGAACGCCACCGCGTCGAGCCGCAGCACTTCCACCCCCTGATTGGCCAGAAAGAGGATGATGTCGAGCATCTCGGCCAGCACGGCCGGGTTGCCATAGTTCAAATCCCACTGGTACTCGTTGAACGTCGTCCACACCCAGCGGTTGAAGTCGCCATACCAGGTGAAGTTGCCTGGCGCGAAGTCGGGGAAGACCTCCGGCAGCGTGCGCTCAAAGGCGTCCGGCTGCGTCCGGTCGGGGTACATCAGGTAGTAGGCTTGATAAGCCGGGTCGCCGGCGGCCGCGCGCCGCGCCCACTCATGCTCCTTGGCCGTGTGGTTGCAGACAAGGTCGATGCACAGGCTAATGCCCTCGGCTCGCAGCCGGGCGGCCACCTCGGCCAGATCGGCCATCGTGCCCAGCGCCGGGTTGACGGCGCGATAGTCGGCCACGGCGTAGCCGCCGTCGTTAGGGCCGTCGCGCGGGGCCAGCAGGGGCATCAGGTGCAGGTAGGTGACGCCCAGTTCGGTCAAGTAGGGTATGCACTCGGCCACGCCGCGCACGTTGCCGGCGAAGCGGTCGGCGTAGGCCACGTAGCCGAGCATATCGGGCTGCTGGAACCAGTCGGGCCGGCTCTGGCGGCGCTGGTCGAGCAGTCGCAACTCGGCCGGGCGGGCGACATAGCCGGCAGCGACGATGGCCAGCAAGTGGCGGCAGCATTCGTCAAAGTCGAGCCGGTCGCCGTAGAGGCGGCGCAAAGGCCGCAGCGCGTCCGGCCAATGCAGCTCCAGCCGGGCGCGGAAGATGTCGCGCTCCAGCGGCGTCAATTCCGCCAGCGGCCCGACCAGCAGATCATCTAGCCCTTCCTTCCAATCCATCCCATCCCCCGTAGGTTAGAAGCGTGGCCCGCAGATGACGCGGATGACGCTGATTTTCGCTGATAAGAAAGAGTTCTGATCAGCAAAAATCAGCTAAATCGGCGTCGTCTAGGTGCTACGCTTCCTCCACGAACCAATGCGCCGCGAAGGGCGCTAGCTCGATCTGCTGCTTCGCAGCAAAAACCCGCCCCTCACGCGACAGCAGATCGCGCATGTCGGCCGGCAGGGCGAGACCAGGCCGGACGCTATCGCTCAGGTTGAACAGACACAGCACCGCCGGCGCGCCCTCTGTCATGCGCCGGAAGGCCAGCACGGCCGCGTCGCTCGTCTCCACCCAGGCCAGCGCGCCGGCGCGCAACGCCGGTTGTCCCTGCCGCGTGGCGATGAGGAAGCGCGTCAGGTTCAGATAGGAGTCGGGGTCGGCTTCCTGCGCGGCGGCGTTGCGGGTGCGGTAGTCGTAGGGCGGCTGGTCGATGACGGGCTGATACGTCCGCGCCGCCTCGGAGAAGCCGGCGTGGCGTTCGGCCGACCACTGCATCGGCGTGCGGCAGCCGTGACGATCCTCCAGCCAGATGTTGTCGCCCATACCGATCTCGTCGCCGTAGTAGAGGATGGGCGTGCCCGGCAGCGACAGAAACAGAGCATTGAGCGCCAGCCAGCGCCGGCGGTCGTCGTCCAGCAACGGCATGAGCCGGCGGCGAATGCCCAGATTAAGGCGCATGCGCAGCTCCGGCGCATACTGTTCCCACATCCACTGCCGCTCCTCCGGCGTCACCATCTCCAGCGTCAGCCTGTCTCTTATACACATCTCCGAGCCCACGAGACCGTACTAGATCTCGTATGCCGTCTTCTGCTTGAAAAAAAAAACAAACACCACCCCACCCCCCCCCCCACCCACAATATCGCTAGACATGTATACGATCCAAATGTGACTCGCGTCAACAGCGTATCACTGCATCAAGACTAGTCGACACTTCCACCGTAA
>CALLZA010000731.1 GCA_937858165.1 uncultured Ardenticatenia bacterium | reverse complement strand
TTATTATTTCATGTGTATCTGAGATAATTGTCGATGTCCTAGAATATCATACGTTATGTAACATGACGACTCGTATTACTTTGTGTATAGAGTATAAGAATGATGTTGTATGATGATTGTTAGTGTTTTTTTTTTTCAAGCAGAAGACGGCATACGAGATCTAGTACGGTCTCGTGGGCTCGGAGATGTGTATAAGAGACAGTAGCTGGCGCGTCTTCAGCTAAGTACCACGGGCCGCACAATAAAAAACCGGGTTTCTCACCAGAAACCCGGTTTCCATCACTCACCTACTGGATACTAGATACTGCTTACTGCCTACTCCCCGTCCTCTTCGTGTTCCCGATCCTTCTTCAGCTTGGTCACCAGCTCCTCCTGCAAATGCCCCGGCACGCGGCCGTATTGCAGGAACTTCATGCTGAACAGGCCGCGCCCCTGGGTCATGGAGCGCAGGTCGGCGGCGTAGGTCTGCACCTCGGCCAGGGGCACTTCGACGCGGATGACGCTCTTGTTGCCTTCCTGATCCATGCCCAGCACGCGGGCGCGGCGGGTGTTCATGTCGCCCAGGATGTCGCCCATGTTGTCGGCCGGCACGGTGACGGTCACTTCGTAGATCGGCTCCAGCAGCATCGGCGCGGCCTTCATGACCGCCTGCTTGAACCCTTCGCGGCCGGCGGTCTGGAAGGCGATTTCCTTGGAGTCGACCGGGTGCATCTTGCCGTCGGTGATGACGGCGCGCACGCCGACGACGGGGAAGCCGGCCAATACGCCGCCCTCCAGCGCCTGGCGACAGCCCTTCTCCGTGGCGCTGACGAACGGGGCGGAGACGGCGCCGCCGAAGATCTCCGAAGCGAACTCAAAGCCACGCGACTCTTCCACCGGCTCGACGCGCAGGGCCACGCGGGCGTACTGGCCCGCGCCGCCGGTCTGCTTTTTGTGGGTGTAGTCGGCGTCGGCCGACTTGGTGATCGTCTCGCGGTAGGGAACCTTGGGCGTCGTCGTCCGCAGGTGGACGCCGAACTTAGACTGCGCCTTGTGGACGGCGATGTCGAGATGGGCCATGCCCATGCCGGAGAGGATCGTCTCGTGGGTGGCCGGCTCAGTGTGCCAATGCAGCGTCGGGTCTTCGGCCACCAGGCGGTTGAGCGACTGGCTCAGCTTGGCCGTGTCCGACTGGCTGACGGGGTGAATGGCGACGGAGGCCAGCGGATCGGGTTGGGTGATGGGGTCAATGCGCAGGATGCGGCCCCGGTCGCCCAGGGTGTCGTTGGTCGCTGCCTCGCCCAGCTTGACCACCGTGCCGATGTCGCCGGCGTGGAGGCGGCTCACCGGGTAGGTATCCTTACCGCTGGAGACTTGCAGCGTGCCGACGCGGACTTCGGCGTCGTGGTTGCCATCCCAGATACGCGAATCGGAGGCCAGCGCGCCGCCGAAGACGCGCAGATAGCTGGTCTTGCCAAAGTTGTCTTCACGGCTTTTGAAGACGAAGACGGCCAGCGGTGAGGCGTCGCTGACGTCGTGGCGAACGGTCTCGCCACGCGCGTCGGTGGCCTCAAACGACCCCGTCTCGTTGGGGGCGGGCAGCAAGGCGACGCACGCTTCCAGCAGCGCGTCGGCACCGGTTCCCGACTCGCCGGCGGCGAAGAGGATGGGCACGGCCGCACCCTTCAGCACAGCCCCTTTCAGGCCGCGGGCGATCTCCTCCGACGTCAGTTCCTCGCCCTCCAGATACTTCTCGATGAGCGCATCCTCACCCTCGGCCGCGGCCTCGATCAGGGCCATCCGCGCTTCGTCGGCGGCCCCGGCCATGTCGGCCGGAATGGGGCCGCGGTCGCCCTTCTCACCTAGCCGCGCTTCCATACTCAGCAGATCGACGACGCCCTTAAAGCTGGGGCCTTCGCCGATGGGCAGTTGCAGTTGGACAAAGTGGCCGCTCAGGTTGGCGTGGATGCTCTCCATGACGCGGCGGACGCGGACGTTGTCGCGGTCCATCTTGTTGACGAGAAGGAGGCGCGGGCGGTTATAAGCGTCGGCCGCGGCCCAGACCGCCTCCGTGCCCACTTCGACGCCCGAAACGGCCTCGACCAGAACGACAGCGCTATCGGCCACCTTCATGGCGCTGTTGACCTCGCCGATGAAGTCGAGGAAGCCGGGGGTGTCCAGCAGGTTGAGCTTGACGCCCTGCCACTCGATGGGGGCAATGGCGGTGGCGATGGAGCTGTTGCGGTGGACTTCTTCCTCTTCGAAGTCCATGTGGGCCGTGCCACTGGTTACGCTGCCCATGCGCGAAATCGCCCCCGTCTTGAACAGCAGGCGCTCGACCAGCGTTGTCTTGCCGGCGCCGTTGTGGGAGACAAGGGCGATGTTGCGAATCTGTCCGGTTTGATATTCCTTCATGTCCGACTTAAACCTCTAGGGAATTGGGTTTGGTACGGTGGGCGCAGGCGAGGGATGAAAACCACTGCCGCTGTGGGGCTGACCGCTTGATCCGACGTCTCATCCACCGGGTTAGATTCGATGCAAAGTGCCTGATGCGACAGGGGGATTTTAGTCGAAACTGACCGACGCGGCAAACGTATAGATAGAAGGGGGTGTGGGAACCGGTGGGCGGCCCACCGGTTCCCACACCCCAATAAGAAAGATGGAGGCGACTGATGGCTGAGAAGAAGATCGACGAGACCCCGGCCAACCCGGTTACCAAAGGGGGCCGGTAGTTGTTGGCGCCGCTGGCGATGATCACCATCGGCGTGTTGTTCCTGCTGGACAATCTGAACGTGATCGCGCCGCTCAACTGGGGCGCGGCGCTGCGCTTCTGGCCGCTGGCGCTGATCTTCGCCGGGTTGAATGTACTGGCGGTGCAGGGGCGGCGCCCGCTGGGGGAGGGGCCCCGCCTGCTGGGGGCGGCCGCGGCTCTGACTGGATTTTGCTACCTGCTGCTCAGCGGTTCGCCCGACGACGCGCTGCGCGGGTTGGGCCTGCCGGTGGGTGGCGTCTCGGAGGTGCGCCAGGAGACGTTCGCCCTGGATGCGGCGGGGGTTACGGCGGCCGAGATCACGCTCGATCTGGCAAATTCGGCGACGGTCATCGGCCCACTGACCGGTGATGGCCTGATCGCCGGGTCGGTGTGGACACGGGGCGAGTTGCAGGTGGAGCCGGAGCGCGAGGCCGACGGCCGTATTGAAGTGGTAGTCGGCGTGCGCGAAAACCCGGCCGACTGGTTCGACCCGCGCACCTGGCAAGAAGGCGACACGCACCCCTGGACAATCGACCTCAGCCCCGCCGTACCACTGGCGTTGCGCCTCGACACAGGCAACGGCGGGACGACGGCCGCGCTGGAGCAGTTGAACCTCACCGCGCTGACGATCGACAGTGGCAACGGCGCGGTGGAGGCGACGCTGCCCGGCGGGGCGTATGACGTGCGCGTGGACAGCGGCAACGGCCGCGTGGTGCTGCGTCTGCCGG